>NZ_LSKN01000079.1:0-34120 GCF_001557075.1 Methylobacterium sp. CCH7-A2 | reverse complement strand
CCGATCACGGCATTGAGCTGGTCGAAATCGAACATCCGGTCGCGGAACGGGTCGGTCGTGCCATGGGTCTTGAGGCTGGCGTAGAAATCCTGCGCGGCCCGCGCCAGCGCCCGCACGATCCCGCCCGGGAAGATCACCAGCGAAAAGCCGAGGTCCTCAAGCGCGCCCGTCGAGCGGATCGGCGTGCGGCCGCCCTCGACCATGTTGGCCATCAGCGGGAGCGTCCCCTTCAGCTCGCTGACGACGCGGGTCAGCTCCTCGCTCGAGCCAGGCGCCTCGACGAACAGCATGTCCGCGCCGGCCGCCGCGTAGAGATGGGCCCGCTCCAGCGCGCGCTCGAACCCCTCGACCGCGATGGCGTCGGTCCTTGCGATGACGAGCGTCTCGTCGGAGGCCCGGGCGTCCGTCGCCGCCTTGATCTTGCCGACCATTTCGGCGGCCGGGATCACGCCCTTGTCGGCGAGATGGCCGCAGCGCTTGGGGAAGCTCTGGTCCTCGATCTGCAGGGCGTTGGCGCCGGCCCGCTCGAACAGGCGCATCGTGCGCTGCATGTTGAGCGCATTGCCGTAGCCCGTGTCGGCATCGACGATGAGCGGGGTCGCGACACGGTCGCGGATCATGGTGATCGTCTCGGCGACCTCGGCCATCGAGACGAGCCCGATATCGGGTCCGCCGAGGCGGGTATAGGCGATCGAGGCGCCGGAGACGTAGAGCGCCTCGAAACCGGCATCGGTGGCGAGCGAGGCGGTCAGCGCATCATAGACGCCGGGCGCGAGCACGATCTGCGGCTGGCGGAAGCGAGCCTTGAGGGAAAGGGTCATCGATCAGGTCCTGGTGACGGGCGCCGCCGCCAGCAAGGCGTCGAGCGCTGCGATATCGGCCGCGCCCGGCAGGGCATCGACGGCCGCGATGATCGCCTCGGCCCGGGACTGGCCCCAGACCGGAACGGCGAGATCGAAGAATTTCTGGCGGACTTCGGCAGGGGTGTAGGGGTCTTCGGTGTCGCCACGATTGGTCAGCGCCTGCGCGGCGAGAACGCGGCCGCCCTTCAGTGTCACGCTCACCTCGGCCGGCCGCTGCGCCGGCAGTTTCGCGGTCGCCGCCGCATCCTCGCGGACGAAGACGCGCCGGGCCAGCTCGCGGATCGTGTCGTCCGTCCGCGCCGCCTCGCGGAAGGCGTCGACTGTCGCGGCGCCATGGACGATCGTGGTGGCGATCGAGAAGGGCAGCGAGAACTTCGCCGCCAGCATGTTGTGCGGTTCTTGCCCGGCGAGCTGCGCCGCCCAGACATAGGTCGCGACGTCGATGCGCGCGATCGCGTCCGGCTCCAGCCGGCCGCCTTCCTTCGCAACGATCTCGTGCAGGGCGTCGAGCGCGCCGTGGTTGTAGCGGCAGCAGGCATGGCGCTTGAAATAGTTGCGCGCGATCTCCCAGCGGCTGCCGAGTTCCGCGACCATCTCGTCCGGCCGCCAGTCGTCGGCGATGACGCTGCCATAGACGGTGCCGAGCCCGTCGGCCTCGCCGGTGAAGCCGGCGGCGACGAGGTCGGACACCATCAGGCCGATCTGGTTGGAGAAGCCGGCGAAGCTGTTGCGGACCGTGCCGCCCTCCAGCATCGTCCGCCGGCTGGTCGAGAGGCCCAGCGAGGAGGCGACATTGATCGTCTCGACCATGCCGGCGGCATCGCGCCGCGCGAGCCAGGCGATGGCGACCGCCGCACCCACCGTGCCCCAGGTCCCGTGCGGGTGCATGGTGACGCGCAGCTTCGAGGCTATGCCGATGCGCGCGCCGATCTCGTAGCCGAGCGCCACGGCCGTGATCAAGTCGCGCCCGCTCGCGCCGCTTCGCAGCGCCGCCGCCAGCACGGCCGGCACGACATGGATGCCGGGATGGCCGCGGCAGAACTGGTTGCCCTCGTCGAGCTCGAGCATTGTGCCGGCGGTGCCGTTCAGGAAGGCGGCGAGGGAAGGCGCGCCGCGACGGCCGGCGCCGATCACCGCCGCGCCGGCGTCGCCGTCGGTACCGAGCATGCGCGCGACGAGCGCGATCGTCTCCGGCTCCTGGGCGCCGGCGGCGATGGCGGCGATGCAGTCGCCGATCACCTGCAGCGTCCGGGCGACGACGGATTCCGGCAGGTCCTCGAAGCGCAGCCCGGCGCAGAATCGGGCCAGGTCGGTCAGCCAGGCCGGCGTATCGGGCCGGCGCATCACCGGTTCGGCTTTGACGTGGAGGGTCATCGGCGTCTCACAATCCGAGATAGGCGTGCTTGAGGGCCGGGTTGGCGGCGATCTCGGCAGCGGAGCCGGCGACGACGATGCGGCCGTTCTCCATCACATAGGCGCGGCCCGCGAGTTCGAGCGACTGCACCACGTTCTGCTCGACCAGCATCACCGCCAGCCCCTCCGCCGCGATCCGGGCGATCAGCCCGAACATCTCCTCGACCAGCAGCGGCGACAGCCCGAGCGAAGGCTCGTCGAGGATGATCAGCCTGGGGTTGCCCATCAGCCCGCGGCCGATGGCGAGCATCTGCTGCTCGCCGCCGGAGAGGGTGCCGGCGGATTGGGCCATGCGCTCGCGCAGCCGCGGGAAGAGCGCGAAGATACGCTCGAGATTGGTCTCGCGGTCGGCCTTGCCGCGCCGGTAGCTGCCGAGCACCAGATTGTCGCGCACGCTCATATTCGGGAAGATGCGGCGGCCTTCCGGCACATGGATCAGCCCGGCGGAGACGATCTCCGCCGGCTTGCGCCCGGCGATCGCCTCGCCGAGGAAGCGGATCGAGCCGGCCCTGGACGGGATCAGGCCCGACAGCGCCCGGTTCAGCGTGGTCTTGCCGACGCCGTTGGCGCCGAGCACCGCGACGATCTCGCCGGGCGCGACGTCGAGATCGATCCCCCGCAGCACTTCGGTCGCGCCATAGCCGGCGACGAGCCCGCGCACCTCAAGCATGGGGAGCTCCTTCCGGTGCCGCCTGCAGGCGCTTGGCGGCGCCGTGTCCGAGATAGGCCTCGATCACGGCGGGGTGGGCGGCGATCTCCGCCGGCTTGCCTTGCGCGATCATCTTGCCCTGGGCCAGCACATGGATGTGCTCGCACAGGCTCATCACCGCCTGCATGACGTGCTCCACCATCAGGATGGTGACGCCCTGGTCGCGGATCTGACGGATCACCGGCAACATGTCGCGGATCTCGGAGGGGTTGAGGCCGGCCAGGACCTCGTCGAGCAGGAGAAGCTGCGGCTCCGTCGCCAGAGCGCGTGCGAGTTCCAGCCGCTTGCGCCCGGCCACCGTGAGGTCGGAGGCCGGCTGGTCGAGCATGGCGGTTAGCCCCAGCAAATCGGCGACCGCCCGCGCCTTGGCATGGGCGTCGCTGCGGCCGCGGTGGCGCAGATGCGCACCGACGGCGATGTTCTCGACCACCGAGAGCCCGGCGAAGGGCTGGACGATCTGGAAGGTGCGGGCGATGCCGCGCTCGGCCCGCTTGTGTGCGGCGAGGCCGGTCACGTCCGCGCCGTCGAAGCGGATCGCCCCGCTGCTCGGCTGCTCGAAGCCGGCGATGAGCGTGAACAGCGTCGTCTTGCCGGCGCCGTTGGGGCCGATCAGCCCGGTGATCGAGCCGGGCGCGACCTCGAGGCTGGCATTGTCGACCGCGACGAGCCCGCCGAAGCGCTTGGTGACGGAGGTGACGGAGAGCATCAGCGCGCCTCCTGCCGGCCGGCTCGGCGGGGGCGCCGCAGCAGCCCCATGATGCCGCCGGGAGCGAAGGCGATCACCGCGACCAGCAGCAGCCCGTAGAGCACGAGGTCGATGCCGGGGATGCCACCCGCGACGGATTTGGCGAATTCGCCGAGAAGATGCAGCGCCAGCGCGCCCAGGATCGGCCCGAAGGCGGTGCTGATCCCGCCGACGATCGGCGCGATCAGCGCCTCGACCGAGATCCAGGCGCCGAAGGCGATGCCGGCGTCGAGATAGAGGAAATACTGGACATAGAGCGCGCCGGCCGCGCCCGTGATTGCGGCCGAGAGCGTGATCGCCTTGAGCTTCACCGCCAGCGTATCGACGCCGAGCGCCCGGGCCGCGTCCTCGTTCTCGCGCACTGCCGTCAGCCAGGCGCCGAAGCGCGAGCGCGTGATCGCGATCGTCAGCAGCAGCACGAAACCAACCAGCGCCACTGCGATCCAGACGAAGGCGGCGCGGCTGGCGAACTGGAAGTTCTCGGGCCGGATATCGAGCTTCACCAGCGTGCCCGCCGCGCCACCGGTGAAGGTGGAGGCATTGGCGAGGATCCGCATGACCTCGGCGAAGGCCAGCGTCACCAGCGCGAAATAGGAGCCGCGCAAGCCGGAGCGGAAGCTCAGGAAGCCGATCACCCAGCCGATGGCCGCCGCCAGCGCGATTCCGCAGGCGAAGGCCGCCCAGGCATTGACGCCGTAGCGGGTCTGCAGCAGGGCGGCGGCATAGGCGCCCGTGCCGAAGAAGGCCGCATGGCCGAAGGAGAACTGGCCGGCGAGACCGCCGAGCAGGTTCCAGCCCTGCGCCGCGAGCGCGATGATCAGCGCGAACACGACGAAGTTCAGCACGGTATTGGCCGAAACGGCGAAGGGCAGCAGCGCGCCCAGCGCGATCAGGCCGAGTGCGGGACCATAGGCGCGGATCATGCGCGGGCTCCGAACAGGCCGGTCGGTCGCACCAGCAGGACGAGGATGAAGATCAGGAAGATGCCGATCTGGCCGAGGCTCTCGCCGAAGAACAGGCCGCACAGGCTCTCGACCACGCCGATGAACAGGGCCCCGATCAGCGCGCCGGGGATCGAGCCCATCCCGCCCAGCACGACGATGGTAAAGGCGACGAGGACGAAGGCGTTGCCGGCCCGCGGCGTCACATAGAAGGTCGGCATCAGCAGGCAGGCGGCAATGGCGACGCAGGCCGCTCCGAGGCCGAAGGTGACGGCGTAGATATGCGCGACGTCGATGCCGGCGAGCGCCGCGCCGGTCTTCTCGCGAGCGACGGCGCGGATCGCCCGGCCGGTATCCGTCGCGGTCAGGAGCAGTCCGAGCAGCAGGGCCACGAGCAGCGCCACGCCGAAGGCGGCGACCCGTGGCAGCGCCAGGAAGGTGAAGCCGAGATCGATCGATTCGAAGGCGTAGGGCACGTCGATCGAACGCGTGTCGGAGCGGAAGATCGAGAGCATGGCGTTCTCGATGATGATCGAGAGCCCGAGCGTGACGAGAAGGATGTTGCGATCCTCGCCATGGCTCGCCGGCCCGATCAGGAAGCGCTGCACCCCGTAGCCCAGCGCGAAGAACAGCAGCGTGACCGGCACCAGCGCGACGTATGGGTCGATGCCGAGCATCGTCTGCGCGACATAGACGGCGAACATCGCCGCCGTCAGCATCGCCCCATGGGCGAAGTTGATGATGTGGAGCACGCCGTAGACCAGCGTCAGCCCGAGCGCGATCAGCGCATAGACCGAGCCGGTCATCAGGCCGTTGAGCACGGCGGCGAGGATGATGTCGGGTGCGAACATGGGGCGCTCTTCCTTCTCCCCTCAGGGGAGAAGGTGGCCCGGCGAAGCCGGGACGGATGAGGGAATGACGGATGAGGAGCAGGACTGCCCTCATCCATCAGCGCAGGAGATCACGCCGGGCGCGGGAAGACCGGCTTGGCGTCGGCGAAGTCGGACGGGAAGATCACCTTGATGTCGTTGCCCTGGACCTGGGTGTTGACCGGCGCGCCGCCCTCGTTCTGGCCGTTGGTGAACTTGGTCGGGCCATAGGGCATGATGTGGCCGGCATAGGTGGATGCCGCCAGCGCCTCGATGACCTTCGCCTTGTCGACCGAGCCCGCGCGCTCGATCGCGTCCGCCAGCAGGCCGACGCAGGAGTAGTTGAGCGGGATGTTGTAGGTCCAGAACTTGCCGGACGCCTCGACCTGCTGGCGCAGCGCCTCGGCCACGGGCTTGCGCGGATCGTGCCAGTGGTTGCAGTCCATCACGAACTGGGCCGCGTCGTTGAACTCCTTGACGAAGCGGTAGTTCGAGGCCGCCCCGTTGAGCACGGCGTAGATGCCCTTCGGCCGGATGCGCTGCTGCTGCATGGTGCGCGCCAGCAGGGCGAACTCGCCGTAATAGCTGGAGGGGATGACGAGATCGGGGTTCTTCGAACGGATCTGCAGCGCGACGTTCGACATGTCGCGGGTCGGCGTCGGATGGGCGATGGTGTCGAGAACCTCGAAGCCGAGCTTGGGCAGCTCCGCCTGCATCAGCTTGGCGAGACCGGAGCCGAACAGCCCGTCCTCATGCACCAGCACGACCGTCTTGGCCGGCCGGCCGGCATCCTCGTTGAGCTTGGCCAGGTTGGCGAGCGCGGTCTTCGTGACCATGCCGAAGCCGGGGCCGAAGCGGAAGGTGTTCTTCAGGCCGCGGGTGACGATGGAATCGGCGACGCCGACATCGACGATATAGGGCAGGTCGTAGCGGGCCGCCGCCTGGCTCGCGGCGAGGCAGATCGGTGAGGCGAAGCCGCCGACGATGCCGACCACGCCCTGCTCCTGCATGCGCTCGACCTCCGCGGTGCCGCCTTCAGGCGTCGAGCGCGCATCGCCGAAGACCATCTGAAGCTTGGCGCCGCCGAGGGACTTGATGCCGCCGGCATCGTTGATCGCCTTGATCGCGGCCTCGGCACCGATCTGGCCCTGCTGCCCGTCATAGGCGAGGGCGCCGGTCACCGGCTGGAGAATGCCGATCTTCACCGCCGGCGCCTGGGCGCGCAGCACGCCGGGCATGGCGATGGCGGCGCTGCCGGCGGCGGAGCCGGCCAGCACGGCGCGGCGGGAGAGCCCGGCGCGGTTCGCGGTCTTGACTTCAGGCTGGTCGGTCATCGTCGTTCTCCTCTGGGGTGAACCCGGTCTGGCGCCGGGCTGGTCGTTCGGTCACTCGGCCTTCAGGCCGCGTTCGCGGATGAGGCCGCCCCATTTCCGGCGTTCCTCGCGGATGAAATCGTCGAGCTGTTTCGGCGTCATGGGCACGAATTCGACCCCCAGCGCGGCGAGCTTCGGCTTCACCTCTGGCGTCTGGAAGGAGGCGGTGACGATCGCGTTGATCCTCTCGACGATCGCCGTCGGCGTGCGCAGCGGCGCCATCAACGCGAGGAAGCTGAGCGCCTCGTAACCCTTCACCGTTTCGGCAATGGCGGGCACCTGCGAGAGGTTCGGCGCGCGCTCCGCGCTGGTGATGCCGAGAACCTTGACCTTGCCGGATTCCACCTGCGGCAGCGCCGTCTGCAGGTTGTCGAACATCAGCTCGACCTGGCCACCGATCAGGTCGGTCATCGCCGGGCCGGCCCCGCGATAGGGGACATGGGTGATGTCGACCCCGGCCATGGTCTTGAACAGCTCAGGCGCGAGATGGCTCGTCGCGCCGACGCCGGAACTGGCATAGTTCAGCTTGCCGGGCTTCTGCTTCGCCAGCACGATCAGCTCGGCGACGCTGTTGGCGGGAAACGAGGACGTCGCGATCAGCAGCAGCGGGCTGCGCGAGAGCAGCACCACGGGTTCGAAGCGGTCCGGATCATAGGGCAGCTTGTCGCGCAGATACTGGTTGGTGACATGGGTCGCCGGCGTTGCGACGAGGAGCGTGTGCCCATCGGGCGCGGCCCGCTCGACCTCGGCCGAGCCGATGGCGCCGGAGGCTCCGCCCTTGTTCTCGACGATGAAGCGCTGGGCCGTCGCCTGGTTCAGCGCTTCCGCGGCGAAGCGACCCATCACATCGGTCGCCCCACCCGCAGGGTAGGGAACGATCACGCGGCCGGGTCGGCTCGGCCAGGGTTCCTGCGCGCCGGCGCGCGTCGCCGCGAACCCTGCGGCGAGCCCGAGCAGGCCGAAGCGGCGGCGATCGATCGTCATGGGACCCGTCATCGTTTCAACCCCTCGCTGCGGCGGATGGTGGCGTGACGGGCGTGCCGCCATCCGGCTCCGCGCCATGGCTCGGGACGGGCGACCAGCGCCGGTCGCCGGCTGCACCGGCCCGGTGTAGCTCCATCTGGAAGGAGTAGCGGTCCGGCCGGTAGAGAGCGTGCAGATGCTCGACGCCCTGCCCGTCGGGCCCCAGCACGACGCGGGTCAGAGAGAGCAGGGGCGAGCCGATCTCCAGCCCCAGCGCCTCGGCGACGTCGGGGCTCGCCAGCGTGGCACTGATCGTCTGGCTGGCGCGCTCGACCGCGGCGCCGGCTCGCTCCAGCAGCGTCAGCAGCGGCACACTGGCGAGATCGTTCTCGGAATAGGTCAGACCGATGCGCTCCGGCACATGGGTGGTGAGATAGGAGAAGGGCTGGCCGTCGATGAGGCGCACGCGCACCGAGCGTTGGGTGCGCTCACCGGGAGCGAGGCCGAGTGCCCTCGCGACCGGCTCCGGCGGCGGCCCGTAGCCGAAGGAGACCAGCCTCACGCCGGTCCGGCGGCCCATCTCGACCAGGTGGGTCAGCATGTTCGCGAAGTCGGCGACGATCGGCTTGGGCGCCTCGGCCTCGCGCACGAAGGTGCCGGCGCCGACGCGGCGATCGATCAGACCCTCGGCGGCGAGGCTGTCGAGCGCGCGCCGCACCGTGACGCGCGAGACGCCGTGCTCCAGGGCAAGCGCCGGCTCGCTCGCCAGACGCGAACCCGGCGCGATCTCGCCGCTGGCAATGCGCTCGCGCAGTTGCAGTGCCAGCCGTCTCGCCTTCAGCGGTTCGAGCGAAGGATCCACCGTGTGCTGTCCGTCCCATCCACCAGACAATTGACTGTCTCATCGGACAGCTAGTTGTCTAGCGTATAGAACAACTGACTTGCGTCAAGCGGGCGAGCGGTTATGTTTTTCGCCGAGGGAGATGACGATGACGGGATCGGCAGACAGGGGACAGGCGGCGGAACGGCCGGGCTCGCTGTTCGACAAGCTCTGGGACAGCCATGTCGTGGTCGAGCGGCCGTCCGGCGACGCGCTGCTCTGGATCGACCGGCATTTCGTCCATGAGGGCTCCTTCCACGCCTTCAACCAGCTTCAGGCCCGCGGCGGCACCGTGGCCGAACCGGGGCTGACCTTCGGTATCGCCGATCACTACGTCCCCACGCGCAACCGCGACCGGATCCAACAGCCGGAAATTGCCCGGATGATCGACGATCTCGGCAGCAATACCGCCCGGCACGGCATCGAACTGTTCGGAATGCAGGACCCGCGCCAGGGCATCGTCCATGTCGTCGGGCCCGAGCAGGGCCTGACGCTGCCGGGCCTGACCATGGTCTGCGGCGACAGCCATACCTCGACCCATGGCGCCTTCGGGGCCTATGCCTTCGGGATCGGCGCCTCCGAGGTCGCGCATGTCTTGATGACGCAGACGCTCTGGCAGAAGAAGCCGAGGACGATGCGCATCCGCATCGACGGGACGCCCATCGCCGGTGTCGGCGCCAAGGACTTCATCCTCTCGATCATCGCCCGCATCGGCGCGGACGGTGCGCGCGGCCATGCGGTTGAATATGCCGGCGCGGCGGTGCGGGCGCTGCCGATGGCCGGTCGCATGACGATGTGCAACATGTCGATCGAGGCCGGCGCGCGCTGCGGGCTGATCGCTCCCGACGAGACGACCTTCCGTTGGATCGAGGGCCGACCTTTCGCACCCAAGGGCGACGCTTTCGCCCGAGCGGTGGCGGACTGGCGCCGGCTGCCGAGCGACGCGGACGCCGCCTTCGATCGCGAAATCACGCTCGACGCCGCGCAGATCGCGCCCGTGGTGACTTGGGGCACGAGTCCGGAGGACGCGCTGCCGATCGACGCGACCGTTCCCGATCCGGCCCGCGAGACCGATGAGGGCCGGGCGGCGACCCTGCGCGACGCGCTCGACTATATGGGGCTGCGCGCCGGCCAGAAGCTTTCGGAGATCGCGATCGACCGCGTCTTCATCGGCTCCTGCACCAATGCCCGCATCGAGGACCTCCGCGCTGCGGCGAGCGTTCTCGCGGGGAGAAAGGCGAGGGTGCCGGGGCTGGTATCGCCGGGCTCCTCGCTGGTGAAGCGCCAGGCGGAGGAGGAGGGGCTCGACCGCATCTTCACCGAGGCCGGGCTCGACTGGGTCGAGGCCGGCTGTTCGATGTGCGTCGGCATGAATGGCGACACGGTGCCCGCCGGCGAGCGCTGTGCCTCGACCACGAACCGCAATTTCCGCGGCCGGCAGGGGCCGGGGGCGCGCACCCATCTGATGTCGCCGGCGATGGTCGCGGCTGCCGCGGTGGTCGGCCGGCTCGCCGATGTCCGCCCCATGCTGGAGGGCCGCGCGTGAAGCCCCTGACGCGGATCGCCGGCGTGGCCTGCCCGCTGGGGCTGGCCAATGTCGACACCGACCAGCTCATCCCGGCCCGTTTCATGAAGCGGCCGCGCTCGGAAGGCTACGGCTCCTTCCTCCTGCACGATCTGCGGCGCGACGAATCGGGCGCGGAGCGGCCGGACTTCCCGCTCAACCGCGAGCCCTGGCGCAGCGCGCCGATCCTGGTCGCGCGGCGCAATTTCGGCTCCGGCTCGTCGCGGGAGGCGGCGGTCTACGCCCTGGCCGATCATGGCTTCGATGCGGTGATCGCGCCGACCTTCGGCGACATCTTCGCCTCCAACGCGGTCAAGAACGGCGTCCTGCCGGCCGTCCTCGGCGAGGAAGATGTCGAGGATCTGCTGGCGGCGCTCGCGGCGACACCCGATCTGCCCGTGACCGTCGATCTCGCGGCCCAGACCGTGTCCTGGGGCAACCGCGCGGCCAGCTTCGCGATCGACCCGGTGTGGCGCGAGCAATTGCTCAACGGCTGGGACGATATCGACGTCACGCGCTCCTTCGCGGGCGACATCCGGCGCTACAGGACGGCGCTGGATCATGACCGTCCCTGGGCGAACCCAAGCTCCGGCGGCTCGCCCTGAGCGGCAGGCAACTCCGCCGCGCCCGATCAACGGGTGAGTTCGCCCGAGAACACCTCGCAGCCGTCCTCCCGGGCGACAGAAACCAGCATCAGCCCGGCGGCTCTCGCCCGGCTCACCGCCAGCGAGGTCGGCGCCGAGACCGAGACGAGCGCCGCCGCGCCCAGCATCGCAGTCTTCTCGACCATCTCATAGGAGGCTCGGCTGGTCACGACGACGAACCCGCCCGTCGCTGCTTCGCCCGCCCGCAGCACCGCACCGATCAGCTTGTCGAGGGCGTTGTGGCGGCCGACATCCTCACGCGCCATCAGGATGCGTCCCTCGCGGTCGCACCAGGCGGCGCCGTGAACGGCTCGGGTGCGCGCATAGAGCGGCTGATGGGCGCGCAGGTCACCGACGGCGCGAGCCACGGCTTCGGCAGCCACCGGCGTGCGCGTCGCCGATCGTCTCTCGGCACGGGGCAACTGGCTCGCGTCCTCGACCCCGCAGACGCCGCAGGAGGTCCGCCCGGTCAGTCGCCGCTGCCGGCCGAGATGCTGCCGGAAACGGCCCGGCGCCAGCTCGACATCGACACTGATCGCCTCTGGCTCATCGGAGATGCGGATGGCGCGGATTTCGGATGCGTCGGCGATGATCCCTTCGGTCAGGCTGAAGCCAGTGACGAAGTCTTCCAGGTCGAGCGGCGTCGCCATCATCACAGCGTAAGGCACCGAGCCGTAGCGGATGTTCACCGGCCACTCGACGGCGATCTCGGTATCGCGTGCGACGCAGGTTTCCGCCTCGTAGCGCCAGCGTGTGCTTGCGACCGGGCGACAGGCGGTGCTGCCGGCCTGGGTTGCCAGGGGGAGGAGGGTGCTCATTCTGCCGTGACCCGGATCGGAATCGACTTCGCCGCGGGGGTCTTGCTCTCCTCGGCATAGTGCCAGAGGGGCAGCAGGGCGTTGCATTCGGGGAAATAGGCGGCGCAGGTCCCGGCGGGGATGTCGTAGTCGATGACCTCGAACCCGCCCATCGAGCGCCGGACACCGTCATCGACGGCCGTCGTCAGCCGCGCCTTGCCCTTCTCGGCAATGCCGAAGCGGATCCGGTCGTCGCGGTTCATCATGACGATCATCCGCGAGCCGCTGATACCGCGCAGGCGATCATCATAGCCGTAGACGGTGGTGTTGAACTGGTCATTCGAGCGCAGCGTGATCAACCGCAGCACGCCATGGTCGCGGCCATCGTCGAAGCTGGCGCAAAGGGCCTTGGGCACCTTGAAATGGGCCTTGCCGCTCTCGGTCTCCCAGCGCCTCTGGCGCGCCGCCACCGGGCGCGGAAAACCGCCGGGAATGTCGAGGCGCTGATTGAAGCGTTCGAACTGGTCGGGATAGGTCGCCTCGATCGCGTCGCGCACCTTCGCATAATCGGCGACCCACTCGTCCCAGGGAACCTGAGGATTGGGCTCCAGCGTCGCCTTGGCGAGCTCGGCCACGATGCGGGGTTCGGCAAGCAGCGTCTCGGCAGCCGGTTTCCACCTGCCGCGCGAGCCATGGATGCAGGTGGTCGAGTCCTCGACCGTGACGATCTGCGGCCCGCTCGCCTGCTCGTCGATCTCGGAGCGAACCAGGGTCGGCAGGAGATAGCTCGTTCGGCCGGTGATCAGATGGCAGCGATTGAGCTTGGTCGCGATCTGGACCGAGAGGTCGATTCCGCCCCACTTGGCCTCCATCAGTTCGCGCTCGGGAATGGCGCGAACGAAATTGCCGCCGAGGCCGATGAAGGCGCGGATTTCGCCGGCCATGATCGCCTCGCAGGCTTCGACCGTGGCGAGGCCATCCTCGCGCGGCGGCTCGAAGCGATACTGCTCCGCCAGCCGGTCGAGCGGCACGAGCTCGGCCTTCTCCGCGATGCCGACCGTGCGCTGGCCCTGCACGTTGGAATGGCCGCGCACGGGGCAGATGCCCGCGCCGGGCTTGCCGATCTGCCCGCGCATCAGCAGCAGGTTGACCAGCATTTGCACGCTGTCGACGCCGAGCCGGTGCTGCGTCAGCCCCATGCCGTAGATCGCGATGGTCGCCGTCGCCTTGGCATAGGTCGCGGCGGCGGCTTCCATCGCGGCGCGCGGCAGGCCGGAGGCCTCGATGATCTCGTCCCAGCCCGTCTCGCGCAGCTTGGCCTCGAAAGCGGGGAAATCCTGCGTGTGCTCCGCGATGAAGGCCGCGTCGAGGATCCGCGTCCGCCCCGCCGCCTTCGCCTCGTCGTCGAGCGCGAGCAGCACCTTGCCGATGCCGAGCATCGCCGCGATGTCCCCGCCGGCCCGCGGCTGGTGGTACTGCGTCGCGATCTGCGTGGGGGCGTTGGTGAGCATCTGCCCCGGGCGCTGCGGATTGACGAAGGCCTCCCAGCCGCGCTCGCGCAGCGGGTTGAAGACGATGATCGGCACGTCGCGCTCGCGCACCTGCTGCAGCGTGTGCAGCAGCCGCGGCGAGTTGGTGCCGACATTCTGTCCGAAGGAGAGGATGCAGTCGGTCGCGGCGAAATCGTCGAGCAGCACGGTGCCGACCGGCGTGCCGATGCTCTGCGGCAGCGCCACCGCGGTCGTCTCGTGGCACATGTTCGAGCTGTCGGGCAGGTTGTTGTGCCCGTAGAGCCGCGCGAAGAGCTGATACATGTAGGAGGTTTCGAGCGAGGCCCGGCCCGACGCATAGAACACCGTCGACTTCGGATCGTAGCCCTTGAGCTTCTGGCCGATGTCGGAGAACGCTTCCGCCCAGGACACCTCGACATAGCGATCCCAAGCGCGGTCATAGCGCATCGGATGCGTCAGCCGCCCGGCATTCTCGAGCTCGTAATCCGACCAGCCGAGCAGTTCGGTGACGCTGTGGCGGGCGAAGAAGTCAGGCGTCGTGCGCCGGGTCGTCACGTCCCAGAAGGTCGCCTTGGCGCCGTTCTCGCAGAACTCGGCGCTATGGGCCTCGCGCGGCTTGGTCCAGGCGCAGCTGGTGCAGGCATAGCCGCCGACCTTGTTATGGTCCGTGAGGAGCCCCGGCGTGCTGTGAAAGGCATTCTGGCCGACGACATGGACGCCGAGCGACTTGACCGAGCCCCATCCGCCGGTCGGTTGCCGATAGGGCTTGTAGCGTGCGCGACGGGCCATCCATATCCTCCCGGTGATCTCCCGAGACCCAATCGGCGGCGGCTTTAATGGTTCCGCATTGGAATCATCTGTCGCAACCCGTCAGGCCGCGTCCGGCTTTGATCCGGCAGGCGCTGGCGGGCGTAAGCGTGAGGCATCGGAGGCACGCGTGATGAACGAACATTGGGCCGTGATCGGCGCCGGGATGGCCGGGCTTGCGGCTGCGCGCCGGCTGGGCGCAGCCGGCCGGTCGGTCACCCTGTTCGACAAGAGTCGCGGCCTCGGCGGGCGGATGGCGACGCGGAGGGCTGGCGGTTTCCGCTTCGACCATGGCGCACAATACTTCACCACCCGTGGCGAGCGGTTTCGCGAGCTTGTCACGAGGCTGACGGGGGAGGGGCTGGTCGGGCGCTGGGGCGAGGATCATGTCGGCCTGCCCGGCATGAGCGCGCCGGCCCGCGCATTGGCCCCGCAGGCGACGGTCGTGAGCGAATGCACCGTCTCGTCGCTGACACGCGGCTCCCATGGCTGGGCTGTCTCGGCGGCCGAAGGACCGGTCGCGACCGAGGGCAACGGCACGTTCACCGGCGTCATCGTCGCGGTGCCGGCACCGCAGGCCGCGCCGCTGCTGGCGTCGGCGGGCTGCAACTGGGCCGGCGCGGCGCGCGCGACCTATGCCCCTTGCTGGGCGCTGATGCTCGGCTTTCAGGCGCGCACCGCGCTCACGCAGGACCGCCTGCGTCCGCAGGATACGGCGATCGCCTGGATCGCGCGCGACAACTCCAAGCCCGGGCGCGATGCGAGCGGTGACGCCATCGTCGTGCACGCCACGCCGGGCTGGTCGCGCGAGCATCTCGAGGACACGCCTGAGCAGGCGGGGGCGGCACTTCATGCCCGGTTCCGCGCTCTCACCGGCGAGACTGCGGAGCAAGCCTTCCTCGCGGCCCATCGCTGGCGCTACGCGCTGGTCGAGCAGCCGCTGGGCGAGGCCTTTTTCTGGGACCCTTCGGCCCGCCTGGGAGCCTGCGGCGACTGGTGCATCGGGCCGCGGGTGGAAGCCGCTT
Organism: Methylobacterium sp. CCH7-A2; assembly: GCF_001557075.1. Lineage (NCBI taxonomy): Bacteria > Pseudomonadati > Pseudomonadota > Alphaproteobacteria > Hyphomicrobiales > Methylobacteriaceae > Methylobacterium > Methylobacterium sp. CCH7-A2. The sequence continues at coordinate 19,016 of NZ_LSKN01000079.1, read as the reverse complement.
TCGACAGCGGCGACAGCCTCGCCGCGGCCATCCTGGGTCCAGACCCGGCGCGCTGAGCGGCCGGCGACACCCCGCATCGCGACTTTACGCCGGCGTTACGCCGAGCCGGCGTCTTCGACATGGCGGCCTTACGGCCATCGGCTCCATCTCCGGTCCGACCACGGACCGGAGCTTTTCCATGTTCATCGACCTTCTCTTCTTGCTCGGCGGCCTCGCGCTGTTCGGCCTCGCCGGCGTCGCCGTCGCCGCGGCAGAGCGGCTGTGAGGCGCATCATGCCGCTCGACATCATTCTGGGGCTGACGGTGGCGGCGCTGCTGCTGGCCTATCTGCTCAAGGCGCTGCTGCGCCCCGAATCCTTCTGACCGGGGAGCGGTTCATGACCCAGACCCCTTTCATCCCTGACCTCGTCCAGTTCCTGATCTTCGCGGCCCTGCTGCTGGGGCTCGCCTGGCCGCTCGGCCACTACATGGCCCGCGTCTTCACCGGCGAAGCGCAATTCCTGTCGCCGATCGAGAACGCGATCCTCGGGCTCGCTGGCCAGGGCCGGCCGCAGCCTCAGCGCTGGCACGCCTATGCTTTGTCGCTGCTCGCCTTCAACGCGGCGGGCTTCGCGCTGCTGTTCCTGATGCTGCGCTACCAGAACCTGCTGCCGCTCAACCCGCAGGGCTTCGACGGGATGCCGGCGCCTCTCGCCTTCAACACGGCGATGTCCTTCGTCACCAACACCAACTGGCAGTCCTATGGCGGCGAGACGACGCTCTCGAACCTCAACCAGATGCTCGGCCTGACGACGCAGAACTTCGTCTCGGCCGCCAGCGGCGCCGCTGTGGCCGCCGCCGTCGCACGCGGCTTCGCCGCGAAGCAGACCCGCGTCCTCGGCAATTTCTGGGTCGATCTGACCCGCACCACTCTCTACATCCTGCTGCCGGCCGCGCTCGTCCTGGCGCTGGTGCTGGTCGCGCTCGGCCTGCCGCAGACTCTCGCCGCATCCTTCGACGCCACGACGCTTGAAGGCGCCAAGCAAAGTATCGCGCTCGGCCCCGTCGCCAGCCAGATCGCGATCAAGCAGCTCGGCACCAATGGCGGCGGCTTCTTCAACGTCAATTCGGCGCATCCCTTCGAGAACCCGAATGCGCTGTCGAACCTGCTGACCACGATCTCGATCCTGCTGATCCCGGTCGCGTTCTGCTTCACCTATGGCCGGCTGGTCGGCGACCGGCGCCAGGGCCGCGCCCTCTTCGCGGCGATGGCCGTGCTGTTCCTTACCGGCTTCGCAGCGATCTATGGCGCCGAGCGCCTCGGCAACCCGCTGCACGCCGGGCTCGTCGATGCCGCGGCCGGCAACATGGAGGGCAAGGAGGTCCGCTTCGGCATCCTCGCCTCGACGCTCTGGGCGGCGGCGACGACGGCGGCCTCGAACGGCTCGGTCAATGCCATGCTCGATTCCTTCACGCCGCTGGGCGGGCTCGTCGCGATGCTCAACATCCAGCTCGGCGAGGTGGTCTATGGCGGCGTCGGCGTCGGCCTCACCGGCATGCTGCTCTTCGTCATCATCACGGTCTTCCTCGCCGGGCTGATGGTCGGCCGCACGCCGGAATATCTCGGCAAGAAGATCGAGGCGAAGGAGATCAAGCTCGCGGCGCTGACCCTGCTGATCATGCCTCTCGGCATCCTGGTCTTCGCCTCGCTGGCGATCGCGACCGGCCAGGCTCAGGCCTCGGTGCAGGACGCCGGCCCCCACGGGCTCTCGGAGTTGCTCTACGCCTACACCTCGGCGACCGGCAACAACGGCTCGGCCTTTGCCGGTTTCACCGCCAACACGCCCTGGCACAACAGCTTCCTCGGCATCGCCATGATGCTCGGCCGCTTCGGCTACATCATTCCGATCCTGGCGATCGCCGGCAGCCTCGCGGCCAAGCGCCCCGCGGCCGAGACGGCCGGCACCTTCCCCACCCATGGGCCGCTCTTCGTCACGCTGCTGGTGGCGACGATCCTGATCGTCGGCGCGCTCACCTTCCTCCCCGTCCTCGCTCTGGGCCCGATCGCGGAACACGTCTCGATCCGGGCTGGGCAGAGCTTCTAGAGGTCCCCATGAGCAAGCATGCTCCCACCGAGATGGGCCTGTTCTCGCCCGTCATCCTCCGGCCTGCGATCCTGCAGGCCTTCCGCAAGCTCGATCCGCGCAGCCTGGCGCGAAACCCGGTCATCTTCTCGACCGCGCTGGTGTCGCTGCTCGCCACCATCCTCGTCATCCGCGAAGGGCTGACTGGCGGGCCGGTCTTCTGGATCGGCCTGCAGATCGCGATCTGGCTGTGGTTCACCGTGCTCTTCGCGAACTTCGCCGAGGCGGTCGCGGAAGGGCGCGGCAAGGCGCGGGCCGACGCCTTCCGCTCGACCCGCTCCTCTTCGCTCGCCAAGGTCCTGGTCGATCCGGCCAACCGGGTCGTCTACGGCACCAAGGAGGTCGAGCTCGTCGAGCCCGGCGAGGTCATCCTCATCGAGGCCGGCGACATCGTGCCGACCGATGGCGAGATCATCGAGGGCGTCGCCTCGGTCGACGAAAGCGCCATCACCGGCGAGTCCGCGCCGGTCATCCGCGAATCCGGCGGCGACCGCTCCTCGCTCACCGGCGGCACGCGGCTGGTCTCGGACTGGCTCGTGGTGCGCGTCACGGCCCGCCAGGGCGAGACCTTCCTCGACCGCATGATCGCGCTCGTCGAGGGCGCCAAGCGCCAGAAGACCCCGAACGAGATCGCGCTCGACATCCTGCTGGCGGCGCTGACGCTGGTCTTCCTCTTCGTCGTGGTGACGCTGCCCTTCTTCGCGTCCTGGTCGGGCACGACGCTGCCGGTGATCTATCTCGCGGCGCTGTTCGTGACACTCATTCCGACCACGATCGGCGGGCTGCTCTCGGCCATCGGCATCGCCGGGATGGACCGGCTCGTGAAGGCCAATGTCATCGCCAAATCCGGCCGCGCGGTCGAGGCGGCCGGCGACATCGACGTGCTGCTGCTCGACAAGACCGGCACGATCACCTTCGGCAACCGCATGGCCCATGCCTTCGAGCCGGCGGCGAATGTCAGCGAGCGCGATCTCGCCGAGGCGGCCTTCCTGGCCTCGCTGTCGGACGAGACGCCGGAGGGCAAGTCGATCGTCGATCTCGCCGCCAGGCGCTTCGGCTTCGAGGCCGCGGCCGGTGCAGGCGCGGTCTTCGTGCCCTTCACCGCGCAAACCCGGATGTCGGGCGTCGACCTTCCGGATGGCCGCGCCCTGCGCAAGGGCGCCTCCGACACGATGGCGAAGCTCACCGGCGGCGCACTGTCGGCGACGGTCGAGCAGGCGGTGCGCAAGATCGCCTCCGCGGGTGGAACGCCGCTGGTGGTGGCGCGCGACAACGACGTGCTCGGCGTCGTGCATCTCAAGGATGTGGTGAAGCCCGGCATCCGCGAGCGCTTCGCGGAACTGCGCCGCATGGGCATCCGCACGGTGATGATCACCGGCGACAACCCGCTGACGGCGGCCGCCATCGCGGCGGAAGCGGGCGTCGACGACTTCCTCGCGGAGGCGACGCCGGAAGCCAAGCTCGCGCTGATCCGCAAGGAACAGGCGAAAGGGCGGCTGGTGGCGATGTGCGGCGACGGCTCCAACGACGCGCCCGCGCTGGCGCAGGCCGATGTCGGCGTCGCCATGAACTCCGGCACGCCCGCCGCCAAGGAAGCCGGCAACCTGATCGACCTCGACAGCGACCCGACCAAGCTGATCGAGATCGTCATGGTCGGCAAGCAGCTCCTGATCTCGCGTGGCGCGCTGACGACCTTCTCGATCGCCAACGACGTCGCCAAGTATTTCGCCATCCTGCCGGCGCTGTTCGTCACCGCCTATCCGGGCCTCGCGGTGCTCGACGTGATGGGGCTCGGCACCCCGCAATCGGCGATCCTGTCGGCCATCATCTTCAACGCGCTCGTCATCGTCGCGCTGATCCCGATCGCGCTGAAGGGCGTGCGCTACGCCCCGGCCTCGGCGGCCTCCCTGCTCGGCCGCAACCTGCTCGTCTACGGGCTCGGCGGCCTGATCGTGCCCTTCATCGGCATCAAGGCGATCGACCTGATCGTCGACCTGCTCCACCTCGCCTGAGGAGATAGATCGTGACCTCCTATCTACGTCCCTCGCTCGTCCTGCTCGGCCTGTTCAGTGTGCTGACGGGCGCCGCCTATCCCCTCGCCGTCACCGGGGTCGCCCAGGCCGTGTTTCCCGCCAAGGCCAACGGCTCGCCGGTGATGAAGGACGGCGCCGTGATCGGCTCGTCGCTGATCGGCCAGTCCTTCACGTCGGATCGCTATTTCCATGGCCGCCCCTCGGCGACTTCCGCACCCGATCCGCAGGATGCGTCCAAGACGGTGGACAGCCCCTACAATGCCGCCAACTCGACCGGTTCCAATCTCGGGCCGGGGTCTGCAACGCTGAAGGCCGCGATCACGGACCGGGTCGCGGCGCTCGGCGGCGGACCGCAGCCGGCCGACCTGGTCACGGCCTCGGGCTCGGGCCTCGACCCGGACCTCTCGCCGCAGGCGGCGCTCGCCCAGGTGGCGCGCGTGGCGAAGGCCCGCGGCGTGGCGGAAGACAGCCTGCGCCGCCTCGTGCAGGACCAGGTCGAGCCGCCGCTGCTCGGCATTCTCGGCGAGCCGCGCGTCAATGTGCTCGCCCTCAACCTCGCGCTCGACAGGCTCGCGCGCTGATGCTCTGGTTGCCCGCGCATGCCCAGCCCGCACGACGATAGGCCCCCGCCCGAATCCTTCCTCGCCGGAGCGCGGGGCGAGGAGCAGGCGGGCGCCGGCCGGCTCAAGATCTTCCTGGGCGCCTCGCCGGGTGTAGGGAAGACCTTCGCGATGATCGAGGAGGCCCGCGTGCGCCAGCGCGCGGGCCGCGATGTCGTGGTGGCGCTCGTCGAGACGCATGGACGGGCCGAAACGGCGGCGCTGCTCGACACCCTCGAGCAATTGCCACGGCGACAGGTCGACTATCGCGGGCAGGTCCTCAGCGAACTCGATGTGGACGCTCTGCTCGCGCGCCGGCCGGCGATCGCGCTGATCGACGAACTCGCCCACACCAACGCGCCGGGCTCGCGCCACCCCAAGCGCTGGCAGGATGTCGTCGAGGTGCTCGACGCCGGCATCGACGTCGTGACCACGCTGAACATCCAGCATGTCGAGAGCCTGAACGACGTCGTCGCGCGCATCACCGGTGTGCGCGTGCAGGAGACGGTGCCGGACCAGATCCTGCAGCGGGCCGATCAGATCGAGCTGATCGACCTGCCGCCTGAGGAGCTGATCAAGCGGCTCGAGGACGGCAAAGTCTATGTGCCGCAGCAGATCGGCCGGGCGCTCGACAACTTCTTCGGCAAGGGCAAGCTGACGGCCCTGCGCGAACTCGCTTTGCGCACGGCCGCGAGCCGCGTCGATGCCGAGATGCTCGACTGGATGCAGGCCCATGCCGTCAAGGGTCCCTGGCCGGCCGAGGAGCGGCTGCTGGTCTGCATCAACGAAGCGCCGGTGGCGCGCAGCCTCGTGCGGGCCGGCAAGCGCATGGCCGAGCGTGCCCGCCTGCCCTGGATCGTAGCGACGGTGCTGACGCCCCGCCACGAGGCGCTTCCCTCGGATGCGCGCGCCGTCACCACCGAGGCACTGCGGCTGGCGGAATCGCTCGGCGCCGAGACGGTGGTGCTGCGGGCGGAGACGGACGCCGCGGGCGAGATCCTGCGCTATGCCCGCCAGCGCAATGTGTCGCGGCTGGTGATCGGGCGGCCGCGCTCGCAGCGGTCCTGGTGGCAGCGGCTCGTCGGCGCCTTTCGCGAACCTGTCGCGGACCGGCTGCTCGACGACGCCACCGATTTCGAGATCACGGTGGTGACGCCGCATGCCCGGGTCGAACGGCGCAAGGCGGTCGCCGACCCCTGGCTGCAAGGACCGTGGCAGGGCTACGCCACCGCCTGCGGTGCGATCGTCGTGGCGACCATGCTGGCCCTGCCGATCTCGATCTGGGATGCGGTGCCGGGGGGCGCGATTTCGGCGATTTATCTGATCGCGGTGCTGATGGTCGGGGCGCGCTGGGGGCTGGGGCCTTCGCTGGCGGCAGGCGCGCTGGGATCGGTGGCCTACAACTTCTTCTACACCCCACCCTACTATTCGCTGCACATCAACCGCTCGGAAGATGTCGTGTCGATCCTGGTTTATCTGCTGGGCGCGCTCTTCACCGGCACGCTGGCCGGGCGGCTCAAGGCCCAGGTCGAGGCGATGCGCGCCGCCCAGAGGCGCACCGAAACCCTCTACGACTTCGCCCGCAAGATCGCCTCCGCCACGCAGACCGACGACGTGCTCTGGGCCGCGGCCTTCCACATTGCCGCGACGCTGGATTGCCAGTCGCTGATCCTGATGCCGGATGCAGCGGGGGCGCTGCAGCAGGTGCAGGGCCACCCCACCATCGCGGAACTCGATGCCCGCGCCGAGGGCGCCGCGCGCTGGGCCTTCGAGAAGAACGAGCCGGCCGGCGCGGGCACCGCGACGCTGCCGATGGCCGAATGGCTGTTCGTGCCGCTCGCCACCGCCAGCAGCATCCTGGGCGTCATCGGCGTGCGCTTCCGCGACCGGCAGCGCGGGCTCGACCCCGAGACGCGGCGCCTCCTGCTGGCGGTCGAGGACCAGGTCGCCGTCGCGGTGGAGCGGACGCGGCTCGCCGGCGAACTGGCGAATGCCCGCGTCTCGGCCGAGGGCGAGAAGCTGCGCGGGGCGCTCCTGAATTCCGTCAGCCACGATCTGCGCACGCCGCTGGTGACGGTGATCGGCGCCGTGTCGAGTCTGGCCGAGACCGATGGCGTCCTCGGTGCGGCCGACCGCCGCGAGCTGACGATGACGGCGCTCGACGAGGCGCGCCGGCTCGACCGCTACGTCCAGAACCTTCTCGACATGACCCGGCTCGGCCATGGTGCGCTGGCGCCGAAGCGCGCGGCGGTCGATCTGCGCGAAATCCTCGGCGTGGTGCGGACCGATCTCGAGCGGGTGCTTGCGCGCCACCGCCTCGTCATCGAAACGCCGCGCGACCTGCCGCCGCTCCATGTCGACCCCGTGCTGATCGGGCAGGCCATCGCCAACATCGTCGAGAACGCCGCCAAATACGCACCTGCGGGCACCTCGATCACGATCGCGGCGCGAGCCGACGGCGCCATGGCCGAGATCGCGGTGACCGATGAGGGACCCGGCATTCCCGAGGCCGAGCGCGAGCGCGTTTTCGACCTGTTTCACCGCGTGGCGGAAGGGGATTCGCGTCCGGCGGGCACGGGGCTCGGCCTGTCGATTGTGCGCGGGCTGGTGGAGGCGCATGGCGGCACGGCACGGGCCGAAGCGGGGCCCGGTGGACGCGGCGCCGCGATCGTGATCAGGCTGCCCTTCGCCCCTGCCTGCAGCGATCTCTCCGAATGACCGAGCCCAAGCCCGCCCGCATCCTGGTGATCGACGACGAGGCGCCGATCCGGCGCTTTCTCGCGATCGTGCTCGGCGCCGGCGGCTTCGAGATGCTGGAAGCCGACCGCGGCCGCCTCGGCGTCGAGCGCACCGCGACGGCGGCGCCCGATGCCGTGCTGCTCGATCTCGGCCTGCCCGACATGGACGGCAAGGCGGTGATCCAGGCGATCCGCGAATGGTCGAGCGTGCCGATTCTCGTTCTGTCCGTGCGCGATGCCGAGACCGAGAAGATCGCGGCGCTGGATGCCGGCGCCGACGACTATGTCACCAAGCCGTTCTCCACGGGCGAATTGCTGGCGCGGCTTCGGGCGCTGCTGCGCAGCCGCGGCGAACGCAACGCCGAGCCGGCCGCCATCCGGATTGGCGGGCTCGAGATCGACCTGGCGAGCCGCACGGTGAGCGTCGACGGCCAGGCCGTGAAGCTGACACGCAAGGAATTCGACGTCGTCGCTCTGCTGGCGCGCAATGCCGGCAAGCTCGTCGGGCACCGCCAGCTCCTGACGACGATCTGGGGCCCGGCCCATGTCGCCGACACCCATTATCTGCGGATCGCGATCGGCCATGTCCGCGAAAAGATCGGCGACGACGCGGCCGATCCCCGCTTCATCCTGACCGAGCCCGGCGTCGGTTACCGCCTCGTCGATGCGCGCAACGCGGCACAAGCCTAGACGAGGCCGTGAGCCTCGGATGCGAGAGGCGGATCTTCGCTCTTCCTTGGTCCGGCATGACCAAGCCTGGTCCAGTGGTGGTAGGGCCAGGCATCATCGCCCAGCGAAGACAGGCGCGCGCTTGCCGAAGAAGGCGGCAGCGCCCTCGTGCAGGTCGTCGGAATCGAAAATGCGCTGCTGCGCGACATTGGCCTGCATCAGCCCGGCGTCGAGCGGCAGGTCGCCGGCGCGATCGACGAGGTCCTTCGCGAGGCGGTTCGAGATCGGGCCACGCTCGGCGATCTCGCCGGCAAGCCGCCGCGCGGCCTCCAGCGCCGAACCGTCGGAGGCAACCGCGTTGACGACGCCCCAGGCGAGGGCGGTCTCGCTGGAGATGGTGGCGCCGGTGAACAGCATCTGCTTGGCGCGGGCCGGGCCGACGAGCCGTGTCAGCCGGACCGCGCCGCTGCCGGCGAGCCCGCCGAGATGGCATTCCGGCAGACCGATGGCGACACCCGCCTTCAGGACCCGCAGATCGCAGCAGAGCGCCAGTTCGAGCCCGCCGCCCAGTGCCGGCCCATCGATGGCGGCGATGGTCGGCATCGGCAGCCGCGCGAGATTGCGAAGAACCATGTCCTCCACCAGGATCTTGCGCTCGCTGGCCTCGTGGCGGACCGAGGCGAACTCCTTGATGTCGCTGCCGGCGCAGAAGGCGCGGGACTCGCCGCCATGTAGGATCACGCAGCGCAGATCGTCGCGCCGCGCGAGGTCGGCGAGGATGCGGTTGAGCTGGCGTAGCAGCGAACCCGTGACGAGGTTGAGCGGCCCGTTCCACAGCGCGATCTCGGCGATGAAGGAGGTTTCGCTCAGCCTCGCGCTGCCCCCTGCCGCGCCGTCATTCGCCATGTCAGGCCGCGCTCTGCTGGGGCAGGGTGATCCCGTGCAGCACGCCCATGCGTTCGAATTGATGGTGGATGCGGTCGACATAGGCCGCAAAGGCCGCGGCGTCGCCGAGCACGATCGGCCGAGGCCGTGGCAGGTCGACTTCGATGTCGTCGATCACCTCGCCGGGGCTCGGGCTCATCACCAGAATGCGGTCGGAAAGACCCACCGCCTCCTCGACACTGTGGGTGATGAAGACCACCGTCGGGCGCCGGCGCAGCCATAGGCTTTCGAGATCGGTCCGGACCTGGAGGCGCGTCAGGGCGTCGAGCGCGCCGAAGGGTTCGTCCATCAGGATGACGGGCGGCTCATGGACGAGCGTCCGGATCAGCGAGACGCGCTGGCGCATGCCGCCCGAGAGCTGGTTCGGATATTTGTCCATCGCGTGCTCGAGCCGCAGCTGCGCGAACAGGTCCTTCGCCCGGCGCGCCAGCGTATCCCGGTCGAGCCCGCGGATATCCGCATGCAGCATGACGTTCTCGAACGCCGTGCGGAAATCGAGCAGCAGATGGTCCTGAAACGCGATGCCGACATCGGTGATCGGCTTGGTGACACTGCGCCCGTCGACGGTGATCTCGCCGGTCGAGCGCGAGAGCAGCCCGGCGATCATCAGCATCAGTGTGCTCTTGCCGCAGCCCGAAGCTCCGACGACCGAGATGAACTGGCCGGCGGGAATCGTCACGTCGATCGGCTTCAGTGCGCGGAAAGGCTTATCGCCGTCCGCGCCGAACACCTTCGAGACATTGCGGATGTGGATCGTCACACCCGACTTCTGGTCCGGCTCGGTCATGAGGCTGTCCGTTCATTGGCCGCGGGAGCGGCGGAGCTCGACGCCGCCACGGCCTCGAGCGGCACCTTGGAGACGAGCAGGGCCTTGCGGCCCTGCTGCACGACCGACCCGTCCTGCTTCACCACCTTGACCTCGAAAGTGGCGATCGCCTGGGTCGGCCGCGAGCGGCTGTCGCGCAGTTCGGCGAGCTCGTAGTCGACGAAGATCGTATCGCCGACGAAGACCGGCCCAACGAAGCGCCAGCCGTCGATGCCGAGGAAGGCGATCGCCATCTCGCGAAGCTCGCCGGTGCGCGCCCACATCAGGCCATGGGCATAGGCGAGTCCGAGCATGCCATGCGCGACCCTTCGACCGAACTGGCTGGCTTGGGCGTAGACGTCGCTGGTATGCAGCTCCGAAAAATCGCCCGTCAGCCCTGCGAAGCCGACCAGGTCGGCATCGGTGATCGTGCGGCCCGGGCTGCGAAAGCGCATCCCGACATGGAGGTCGTCATAGCGATAACCCAGTCTCGGTTTGTCCTGCATGGCGTCCGGCATCGTCCTGGTCGCGGGGAAGGCGGGAAACGCCTGCTCACTTGCAGGCGCGCATCTCGCTCTCGGCGGGCAGATACTCATTGGTGTAGTAGCTCTTCGGATCCTGGTTTTCCGGCAGCAACTTGACCTCAGAGAGCAGCGCCTGGGTGCGGGTCCAGTGCGCGTCCTCGGCCTTGCCGATGAACTTGGCGCCGCCGCTGCAGAACAGCGGGGTGATCGCGGCGAGCTCGGCCGTGGCGAGCTTGACGTTGACGTCCGGGAACAGCGTCTTGACGTGCTCGATCGCCTTCGCCGGGTTGTCGAGCGCAAACGACCAGCCCTTCAGGCTCGCGGCGATGAACTTCTTCAGCACCTCGGGATTCTGCTTGATGTAGTCGTTGGAGGCGAAGATCGAGGTCGCCACCGTCGGCACGCCGTGATCGGCGAAGGGGAAATTGGTCAGCTCGGCGCCCTGCATCTCGAGCTGGATCTGGTAGGCGTCGGTCGAGCCGAGGATGGCGTCGACCTGGCCCTGCAGGAGCGAGGGCACCATCGCGGCCACCGGCATGTTCATCAGGGTCATGTCCGATTCCTTCAGGCCGTTGGCCTTGAGGAGAAGCGGCAGCATCGGGCCCTGCGAGCCGCCGGCGGGCACGCCGATCTTCTTGCCCTTCAGATCCGCGACGGACTTGATGCCCGTCTTCTTGAGCGCGTTCACGGCATTGGGGTTCGACTGGTAGATCGTCGAGACGATCTTCATCGGTGCGCCCTTGGAGATCAGCTGGCTGACCGCCACCGCGTCGGCATAGGCGAGTTGCGAACGGCCGCTGGCGACGAGCTGCGCCGTGTTGCCCGACCCATTGCCCTGCACGATCGTCACATCGAGCCCGGCGGCCTTGTAGTAGCCCTCGCCGACGGCGGCGGCGAAGCCGGCATTCGGGCCACCCGCCGTCCAGTTCAGCTGGAAGGTGACAGGGGTCTGTGCCAGCGCGGCAGAAAGCCCGAGGCCGGCGGCAAAGGCGGTGGCCGCCAGCGAGCGATTGATCCAGTGCTTCATGTGAGCCCTCCCATTGTGTTGGTCTTGTCGTGGTTTTCGTCTCGGTGGGGCGGAAGCTGGCTCCTTCGGCCAGCGTTTCGCCGCCGCTCCGGCGTGCTCAGCGGCGGGTGCGACGCTGCCAGGGCGTCATCAGCCACTCGCTGAACTCGACCGCGTAGTTGATGACGATGCCGATGATGGTGAGCACGACGAGGACCGCGAAGGTCAGCTCGATGTCGAGCGTGCTGGTGCCGCGCAGCAGGACATAGCCGAGGCCCTGATTGGCGCCGACGAATTCGGCGACGATGGCGGCCGTCGCGGCAATGGTGGCCGAGGTCTTGATGCCGGAGAAGATGACCGGCAGCGCGGCGGGGAAGCGCAGATACCAGAAGGTCTGCCAGGTGCTCGCCCCCATCGACTGCGTCAGATAGAGCAGCCGCTGGTCGAGGATCTGGAAGCCGCTGATGCTCGCGAGAAGCAGCGGGAAGAACGTCATCAGCAGGGTCAGCAGGACCTTCGATTCCATCCCGAAACCGAGCCAGACCAGGAAGAGCGGCGCCACCGCGATCTTCGGCACGAGCTGCAGCAGCATGATCGGCGGATAGAGTGTCTGCTTGGCGATCGGCGAGAGCGCGATCAGCAGGCCGAGCGGGATGGCGAAGACGACCGTCAGGCCGAAACCGAGCACGATCTCGGTCAGCGTCACCTTGGCATTGAGCCAGAGCATGCCGGCATCGGTGACGACGCGCTGGAAGACCGCCCCTGGCGCCGGCAGCAGATAGGCCGGGATCTTGAAGAACTGAATCGAGAAGGACCACAGGCCGACGATGGCCACGAAGGTCAGCGGCGGAATCAGATTCCAGCCGATCGCGCGCAGCCGTCGCATCGTCGGCGAGCGGCGGCGCGGCGCGGCCTCAACCGCCGGCGCGCTGTCGAAATCGGACGCCGCCCGCGACGCCATCTGCGAAGCCATGTCCCGGCTCTCCTTCCCTGTGGTCCGGCACCTGCCCGCAGGCGGCGCTCTTGATGGGGCGCTGCGCTGCATTGGCAGGGCGCCGCCATGGTCGATGCGGAGAAGCTAGTCGACCCTGGCCGGCGTGACAAGCAAAATGTATCCGCTTACATTGTCGTGAATGGCCGGCGTCGGCAACGCGGCGACGAGGAGGCTGCAGATGAAGGATCCGCGTGTCCTGGTGGCCGGGGCGGGAGCGATGGGCTGCCTGTTCGGTGGCCTGCTGGCCGAGCGGGGCCTGCGCGTCACGCTCCTGATGCGCAGCGAGGAGCGTGCATCGGCGATCCGCGAGCGGGGCTTGCGCATCGTCGGGGAGGGGGGTGACCGCAGCGTTCCGATCCACGTCGCAACCACGCCGAGAAGCGTTGTCCCGGCCGATCTCGTGCTGGTCCAGTGCAAAGCGCATGCGACGCGCGAGGTGAGTCGAAGCGTGGCGCCGCTGATGGCGCCCGGCGCTGTTGCCGTGAGCGTCCAGAACGGTCTCGGCAATGAAGAGATTATGGTGGAAGCGATGGGGCCGGGTGCCGTCCTGGGCGGTCTGACCTCGCTCGGCGCAACGCTGGACGCTCCCGGTGTGGTCCGCAACTACGCCGCATTGCCGACATTGATCGGCGAAATGTCGGGCGGCCTCTCGCAGAGGGCCGAAGCGCTGGCCGCGCTGCTGACCGAGCACGGCCTCCCGACCGAGGCGAGCGCGTCCATTCTGACCGAGAAATGGCGGAAGCTGATGTTGAACGTCGCGATGTCCGCGACCAGTGGCCTGACCGGGCTGACCATCGGCGGCGTCGCGAGCCTGCCGCCGCTGGCCCTCATCGCGAGGCGGGCGATGGACGAGGCCGCCGCCGTAGCGCAGGCCTGGGGCATCGATCTGCCGCGAGAAACACGCTACCGCGTCTTCGACGGCATCGTCGGCAGCGGAGCAGCGCGCAACAAGACCAGCATGCGCCGCGACATCGAGGCGGGCCGGCCCAGCGAGGTCGAAGCGATCTATGGCAGCGTGATCGAACGCGGCCGCTCCAAGAGCGTACCGACGCCGACGCTCGAGGCCCTCGCGGCTCTGATGCTCGGGCTGGAAAGGGCGCGGGACGAGGCCTGAACCTCAGGCCGGTTCGGCCACGCCCGCGACGCGATGCACAGTCTCCGTCTGCCCCAGCCGACGACGCGGCTGGCGAGCCTGCGAGCCGAGTGCCGCGATGTCGCGCTTGAGGCCCATCGGCTCAGCCGCGAAGAGGCGCGCATCCATCGTCCTGAGATCGGCCGCGATGGCGGGGCGGAAATCCATATGGGCGACGATGTCGCGCTCGATGTCGATGCCGGGCGCGACCTCGCACAGTTCGAGCCCGCTGGCGCCGACGCGGAAGACCGCGCGCTCGGTGACGAAGACCGCCTCGCGGCCCTGCTCGCGGGCGAAGCGGCCATTGTAGCAGATCTGCTCGACGGCACGGACGAACTTGCGGCTGCGGCCTTCCTGCAGGATGCGCAACTGCCCGTCCGTTGTGGCGATCTGCAGCCCGCCGGCGGTGAAGGTGCCGCTGAACACGACCTTGCGGGCGTTCTGGCTGATGTTCACGAAGCCGCCGATGCCGACGATGGTGTCGCCGAAGCGGCTGACATTGACATGGCCCTCGCCATCGACCTCGGCAAAGGAGAGGAAAGCGATGTCGAGCCCGCCGCCATCGTAGAAATCGAACTGGTAGGGCTGGTCGACGACGGCGTCGTAGTTCTGGGCGGCGCCGGAATCCGGACCCGTCAGCGGCGCGCCGCCGACGAAGCCCTGCTCGTTGGTCAGAACGATCTCGTCGAGGAAGCCTTCCTCCGCCGCGACCGCCGACACGCCGGTCGAGATGCCGGCGCCGAGATTGCAGATCGCACCGGGGCGGATCTCCATGGCCGCGCGACGCGCGACGATCTTGCGCTCGGTGAAGGGCAGGCGGCGCATGCCCTCCAACGGAATCCGCATCTCGCCGGAATAGCTGGGATTATAGTCGCTCCAGTACGTCTGGCGCTGGTTCTCGTCGACGACGATATGGTCAACAAGGATGCCGGGGATCTTCACCGCGCGCTGCGGCAGCGTCCCGCGCCGCGCCAGCCGCTTGACCTGCACGACGACGACCGCGCCGAGCCGCCGGCCCGCTTGGGCGGAGGACAGCATCTCGCCCGGCACCGCCTCCTGCTCCATGGTGACGTTGCCGTCCTCGTCGGCGGTGGTCCCGCGCAACAGCACGACATCGAGCGGAAACGGCTTGAAGCGCAGCCATTCCTCGCCGCCGATCTCGAGCAGTTCGACGAGGTCTTCGCGCGCCGAAGCGCTCTGCCGCGCGCCGCGCTGGCGCGGATCCACGAAGGTGTGCAGCCCGGTCTTGGTGATGACGCCGGGGCGGCCGGCGGCGATCTCGCGGGTCATCTGCGCGATCACGCCCTGCGGCAGGGTGTAGGATTCGATCAGATCCTTCTGCGCCAACTCGATCAGCGGCGGGGAATCGACCAGCGCGCCGGTGATGCTGCGCCTGAGCATGCCGGGGTGGCGGAAGCGCGCCGCGCCCTTCAGCTTGCGGTCGCCAATGCCCACCGCGTGGATCAGGCAGAGGTCGCGCGGTGCGCCGGTCTCGAGAAAGCGGGCTTCGATCGCTTCCAGCACGGCCTCCGGCACGCAATGCCCGCCGCCCGAGCCGCTGACCAAAATGCTGTCGCCGGGCTGGATGAGCGAGGCTGCCTCGCTCGCGCTGATCACCTTCATCGGTCGCTTCCTCGCTGCGTCCGGCATCGGAGCGATTGACTTTCGCAGCCGGTTTTGTAACCGCTTGCATAGAATTGGGAGTCGACCAGTGTCAAGTCCGAGACGCCTTGCCCCGGCCATGAGATGCCATTCCGGTCGGACCGCGAGACCGGCGCCGTGAAACGCGTCGCGATCGTCACCGGGGCAGGGCGCGGCATTGGCGCGGCCATCGCGGAAGCGCTCGCTGCTGCCGGTTTCGTCGTGGCGCGGGTCAGCCGGGAGCCTGTCTCCGAGGCATGGCATGGTCCGTCCGATGCGGGCGCCTATTATAGCTGCGACGTCGCCGATCTCACTGGCCATGACGCGCTGATCGAGCGGATTGCCGTCGATCTCGGCGAGCCGGAGTGCCTCGTGAACAATGCCGGCATCACCTCGCGCCAGCGCGGCGACCTGCTCGATCTCTCGCCGGAGAGCTTCGACGACACGCTTTCGGTCAATCTCCGCGCCGGCTTCTTCCTGACGCAGGCCTTCGCGCGCCGGCGCCTGGCGAAGCTACCGGGCCAGCCGGGCTCGATCGTCTTCATCGGCTCGGCCAATGCCGAGATCATCGGCGAGAACCGCGCCGATTACTGCATCAGCAAGGCCGGCGTCGGCATGATGGCGAAGCTGTTCGCGGCGCGCCTGGCCGCCGACGGCATCGCCGTCTTCGAGGTCCGCCCGGGCGTGATCCGCACCGCTATGACCGCGCCGGTGACGGAAAAATACGACGCGCTGCTCGCGGCTGGCGGCATTCCGATGCAGCGCTGGGGCGAGCCCTCCGATGTCGGGCGCACCGTCGCTGCCCTCGTCACGGGGGCGATCCCCTATGCGACGGGCATCCATATCGACGTCGGCGGCGGGCTGCAGTTGCACAGGGTCTGAGGAGAAAACGACGTGGCATTGGCGGGCAAGGGCGTGCTGGCGATCTGGAACGGCATCGCCGCGGAGGCGGAGGCCGATTTCGTCGCCTGGCATATCGGCGAGCACATCCCCGAGCGCGTCGCCGTGCCGGGCTTCCTGCGCGGCCGCCGCTATGTGGCGGAGCGGGGCGCGCCAAAATACTTCAACTTCTACGAGACGGAGACGCCCGAGGTGCTGGTCTCGCCTGACTATCTGGCTCGGCTGAACGCGCCGTCGCCCTGGACGCAGCGTGTCGTCCGGCATTTCCGCGAGACGTCGCGGACGATCTGCCACGTCGCGCAGAGCCGCGGACTCGGCGACGGAGCCTCCGTCGCGACATTGCGGCTGGCGGCGAGCGGCGAGCGGGCTGCATTTCTCGCGCGTCTCGGCACGATGATGGACGAACTTCAGGCGGCGCCCTCGATCGTGGCCGTGCATCTGCTCGAAGGGCAGGGCGGTGGCGGCGGCGCGACGGCCGAAAAGGCCCTGCGCGGCGAGCCCGACCAGACGGCGGACTGGATTCTGCTGATCGAGGCCGTCGAGGCCGCACCGCTCGAGGCGGCGCTTGCCGAACATGCGTCCGCGCAGGCGCTGTCATCCGTGGCGTCCGGCTACGATCCGGCGCGCGATTATGGCATCTATCGCCTGCAATACGGGCTGGCGAAACCGCAACTCGCGTGAGGTCCTGCCGGCCGGAGCGGGAGAGATGAACGCATGGCGCGGGTGAAGACGGTCGACAGGGGCACGGTCATCGCGCCGTCCGAGGGGCGCGGCGACGTGCGGCGCAGCGTGGGTCTGCGCGAGGTGGCGCAGGCGGCGGGCGTCTCGACGGCGACCGTCTCGCGCGCCATCAACAATCCGGACGTCGTCTCGGCCGATCTGCGCGAGCGTATCGCGGTTGCGGTCGAACAACTGGGCTGGGTGCCGGACGGGGCGGCCCGCGCCCTGAGCACCCGCCGCTCCCAGACCATCGGCGCGGTCTTTCCGGCGCTGTCGATCGGCGATTTCGCCCATGCGACGCAGGCGATCCAGTCGGAGCTGTCTCAAGCCGGCTATACGCTGCTGCTCGCCTGCTCGGAATATGATCCCGATCTGGAATTGCGCCAGGTCCGCAAATTCGTCGAGCGCGGCGTCGACGGGCTGATCCTGGTCGGCCAGGCACACCATCCGGAGTTGGTGCCGCTGCTGCGGCGGCGCGACATGCCCTTCGTCAACACCTTCGTCTATGACTCGCAGACCCACGGCACCTGCGTCGGCCCCGACAACCGCAAGGCGCTGATGATGATGACCGACCATCTGGCCGATCTCGGCCATGTCCGCTTCGGCGTCATCGCGCAGTCCACCCGCAACAACGATCGCGCCAGCGCCCGCCTCGACGGCGTGCGGGATGCCCTCGCCAGCCGCGGCCTCGCCGTCCGGCCGCAGCATTTCGCCATGGGCGAATGGTCGATCGCGGATGGCCGGCGCCTGCTGCGCAGCCTCTGGCAGACGGACCCGAAGCCGACCGCGATCATCTGCGGCAACGCCCATCTCGCCGTCGGCGCGGTGCTGGAGGCGCTGGCCATGGGGCTTCGCCTCCCGGCCGATCTCTCGATCGTCGGCTATGACGACATCGAGATCATGAGCCATCTCCCGGTGCCGGTCACCACCGTGCGCGTGCCGGGCGCCGAGATCGGCCGCATCGCCGCCCAGGTCCTGACTGCGAGGCTGGAGGGGCGCGACTGCGCGGTCTCGTTCGAGGCGGAGGCTGAGCTGGTGATCCGGGCCTCCTCCGGCCCGCCGCCTCTCGACTGAATGCCCGCTCCTCATCTGCAAGAAGGTTGCCCGATGCCCGCAGACGCTCTGCCCCCCGCGATCAGCGGCAAGACCCGGCTCCTCGGCTTTCTCGGTGATCCCGTCATCCACGCCCGCTCGCCGCAGAACTTCAATCCACGCCTCGCGGCGTCCGGTCACGATGCGGCGCTCGTCCCGCTCCATGTTCCATCCGACCGCTTCGAGGCCGCGATCCCCGGCCTGCTGGCGCTCGCCAATCTCGACGGTCTCGTCGTCACCATGCCTTACAAGGAGCGGCTGATCCCCTGGCTGGACAGCATCAGCGAGCGGGCGCGTGACGTCGGCGCCGTCAACGCGGCCCGGCGTCTGCCGGACGGCCGCTGGATCGGCGACATCTTCGACGGCGTCGGCCTCGTGGGCGCTGCCGCCGGCATCGGTTTCGTCCCGCAGGGCAAGAGCGTCGGCCTGATCGGCGCGGGAGGAGCGGGCGCGGCGATCGCTTTCGCCCTCGTCGAAGCCGGCATCGCCTCGCTCTCGGTCGTCGACCGGGATGAGGCCCGGGCTGTCGCGCTCTGCGGCCGCATCGCCGCCAAGGGCGGCATCATGCCTGAAGCCGGCTCGCTGTCCCTCCGCGGTCTCGATCTGCTGGTCCACGCGACACCTGTCGGCATGGCCGAGAGCGACGGAACCGCCATCGACATCGCCGACCTCGAGTCCGGGACCGTGGTGATCGACATCGTCACGAAGCCGACCACACCGCTTCTGCTTGCCGCCGCACGCCGCGGCTGCCGGACGGCCGGCGGCGGCGCCATGGTGCAGGCCCAAACGGCGGCCATCGCGGCCTTCCTGGGCTATCCGCTGCGGTGACCGGACCCGACGGCGGCCGCCGCGCGAGACCGTTGGCGAACGTCCCGGGGGCGGCTCAGGTCGGGTCTCGCCGCGCTTCCGGCGGCGTCCCGTACCGCGGGGATCGGCTTTGGAGCCTGAGGCAGGCGTCGGACGGCCAGTGAGACCTTGCCGGGTCCCATAGCGAAAGCGTTTGTCCAGTGCCTCCTGCTGCGAGTGGTCGTGCCAAATCCCGCCCGCGCTTCCACGCGGACGTCACAAACGAGGGGCAGCGGAGCGCCGCGAGGC
>NZ_LSKN01000078.1:0-240 GCF_001557075.1 Methylobacterium sp. CCH7-A2 | reverse complement strand
GCCGGCCGCCCGGTACCGGGCGGCGCCGGCAAGGGCGACCGCCTGAGCCTTCAGCCAAAGCCCTGATTCATCTTGCAGGTCCTCGCTCACCAAGGAAACCCGCCATGAGCTTCGTCCAAACCAGCGACGGAACCGAGATCTTCTACAAGGACTGGGGTGCCCGCGAAGCGACACCGATCGTGTTTCATCACGGCTGGCCGCTCTCGGCCGATGACTGGGACAACCAGATGATGTTCTTCC
>NZ_LSKN01000077.1:0-273 GCF_001557075.1 Methylobacterium sp. CCH7-A2 | reverse complement strand
TCCTCGAGGACGTCGCCGACAACATCTTCCACCCCGACCCCTATTTCCAGGGCGGTGGCGACATGGTCCGCATTGGCGGCATGGGCTACGCGATCGATGTCGGCAAGCCGATGGGCAGCCGCATCTCGGGTCTGACGCATCTGAAATCGGGCCAGCCGATCGATGCGGCGCGGAAATATGTCGTCGCCGGCTGGGCCAGCGTCAACGAAGGCACACAGGGCCCGCCGATCTGGGACGTGGTCCGCACCCATGTCGCCGCGCGCAAAACCGTCA
>NZ_LSKN01000076.1:0-86859 GCF_001557075.1 Methylobacterium sp. CCH7-A2 | reverse complement strand
TCGTCGCGCCGAGCGGCACTGCCCCCCACCCCGGCCCTCCCCACCGCAGGCGGGGGGAGGGAGCGCGCGATCCATCACCGCCACCGATCGCTTTCATCACATCCCGTCATCGGGTTCTGCGGGACTGCATGTTGACGAGGTGAAGCCGGGGGCAGACGGTGCGCGCAACGTCGATCGTTACAGCAGGAGTGCCTGATGGGCTGGTATTCGCAGACTTGGACCTGGTTCGAGGGAGAGTGGCACGAGGGCAACCCGCCGATCATGGGGCCGCGCAGCCATGCGACCTGGCAGGGCTCCTCGGTCTTCGACGGCGCCCGCTGGTTCGACGGCCTCGCGCCGGATCTCGCCCTGCATGCTGCCCGGGTGAACCGCTCTGCAACCGCGCTCGGCCTGAAGCCGACCGAGAGCGCCGAGGCCATCGTTGCCAAGGCGCATGAGGGCATCAAGAAGTTCAAGGGCGACGTCGCCCTCTACATCAAGCCGATGTACTGGGCCGAGGCCGACGGCGTCTCGACCATCATCCCGGACGAGGAGTCGACGCGCTTCTGCCTGTGCCTGTTCGAGGCGCCGATGGGCCTTCCCGCCAATGGGCTCTCGGTGACGCAGGGCGTGTTCCGCCGTCCGACGGTCGAGACCGCCCCGACCGACGCCAAGGCCGGCTGCCTCTACCCGAACAACGCCCGCACGCTGCGCGCCGCCAAGGCCGCCGGCTTCGACAACGCGCTGGTGCTCGACATGCTCGGCAATGTGGCGGAGACGGCAACCTCCAACATCTTCCTCGCCAAGGACGGCGTGGTGAAGACGCCGATCCCCAACGGCACCTTCCTGAACGGCATTACCCGCCAGCGCGTCATCGGCCTGCTGCGGCAGGACGGCGTCACGGTCGAGGAGACCAGCCTGCGCTACAGCGATTTCGAACAGGCCGACGAGATCTTCTCCTCGGGCAACTACTCGAAGGTCGTGCCGGTCGGCCGCATCGACGACCGCCAGCTCCAGCCCGGCCCGCTCTATCGTAAGGCCCGCGAGCTCTACATGGACTTTGCCAACAGCAAGACCTTGGCCAACAGCAAGTCCGCCTGACCATGGCGCGCCTCGTCACCAGGCTGACGCGGCGGCTGGGCATCGAGCACCCGGTGCTCTCGGCGCCGATGGCGCTGGCGGCGGGCGGAGCGCTCGCCGCCGCCGTCACCCGCGCCGGGGGGCTTGGCCTGATCGGCGGCGGCTATGGCGACGGGGACTGGCTCGAGCGGGAGTTCGCCCAGGCCGGCAACACCCGCACGGGCTGCGGCTTCATCACCTGGTCGCTGGCCAAGCAGCCGCATCTGCTGACGGCTGCGCTGGCGCATCGCCCAGCGGCGCTGATGCTCTCCTTCGGCGATCCCGCCCCGTTTGCGGCCGAGATCGCGGCGGCGGAGATCCCACTCATCTGCCAGTGCCAGTCGCTCGACCATGTTCGCCAGGCGCTCGATGCTGGCGCGGCGATCATCGTCGCGCAGGGCGGCGAGGCCGGCGGCCATGGCCACCGCCGGGCGACCTTCCCCTTCGTGCCGGAGGTTGCCGATCTGCTGGCGCGCCAGAGCCCCGACACGCTGCTGCTGGCGGCGGGCGGCATCGCCGACGGACGCGGGCTCGCGGCCTCGCTGATGCTGGGCGCGGACGGCGTGCTGGTCGGCACCCGCTTCTGGGCGAGCCGCGAGGCGCTGGTCCATGACCGGCAGCAGGCGGCCGCGCTGTCGGCGACCGGGGACGGCACGGTCCGCACGTCGCTGCCCGACATCGCCCGCCGGCTCGACTGGCCGAAGCCCTTCGACATCCGCGTCGCCGCCAATGACTTCACCCGGCGCTGGGCCGGCCGCGACGAGGCGCTGAAGGCGTCGATCGAGCAGGAGGCGCCGGCCTATCGCGCAGCCTTCGCGGCCGGCGATCCGGACAATGCCGCCGTCATCGTCGGAGAGGCGGTGGGTTTGGTTTCGGACGTCCCGTCGGCCGGCGAGATCGTGACGCGCATGGTCGACGAGGCGGCGGCGCTGCTGGGCGAGCGGGCGAGGGGCTTTGTGGGCTGAGCGCCCCGGCGGATCTCCCCTGAGCCCTCATCCCGAGGAGCCGCGAAGCGGCGTCTTGAAGGATGGTCCAGCTGGTTCGGGAGCCTCCTGAAGCATCCTTCGAGACGCGCTCCTGCGGAGCGCTCCTTAGGATGAGGGCTGGAGGTTGGTCAGGCGGCATTCACCGCAGCAGCCGCAGCGTCCCCGAAATCCTGAGGCCAAGGCCAAGCACCGCCGCATAGAGCACCGCCGCGAGCAGGCTCACGGCCGCCACCGCGACGAGCCGCGGCTCATGCGGGAACCCGGCCGTCGCTGCCAGCATGGAAGGCGCCGCAAGGCGCGCTGCGATGCCGGCGACGAGCGCTGCGGCGACCGTGATCGCGATCAGCACTCCGAGCCTCGGGTCGGGCTTCGCCCAGCCGCGCCGGATGCCGAGCAGGAACAGGGTCGCGACATTGATCCAGGCCCCGGTCGCCGTCGCCAGCGCCAGCCCTGGCGCGCCGAAATCGCGCCAAAGCAGGAGCTTGAGTGCGACATTGGCGCCGATGGCGGCGAGCGAGACGAACATCGGTGTCGTCGTGTCGCCGCGCGCCTGGAAGGTCGAGACCTGGGTGCGGATCAGAACGATCGCCGGTAGCCCCACCGCATAGGCCAGCAGCACCGCGCCCGCCGCCTGGCTCGCGGCCGCATCGAAGCGCCCGCGCTCGAACAGGGCCGAGACGATCAGTTCCGGAATCGCGAGGAAGGCTGCCGCGAAGGGCGCCGCCGCCACCACCGTCAGCGCGATCGCCCGGTTCTGCGCACGGTCCGAGGCGGCCATATCGCCCGCGGCGATGAAGCGGCTCATCGTAGGCAAAAGCACCGTGCCGACACCGATCGCGATCACGCCGATCGGGAGCTGGTAGAGCCTCTCGGCATAATAAAGCGCCGCATAGGCGCCGGCCGGCAGCAGCGAGGCGATGATCGTGTCGGCAAAGAGCGCGATCTGCACCCCGGCGGAGCCGATCACGGCGGGCCCGAACGCCTTGAGGAAGCTCTTCACATCGGCGTCCAGCCGCGGTCGGGTCAACGCGGCGGCGACACCCGCGCGCCGTGCGGCGAAGGCGAGCAGCAGCCATTCGATGACGCCGGCCGCCGCCATGCCCCAGGCGGCCGCGTAGGCGGCGTTCGGAAACAGGAAGGCGACAGCGAGTGCCGCGACGAGGCAGAGATTCATCAGGATCGGCGCCGCGGCGGCGGCCGCATAGCGGTCGACCGCGTTGAGATTGGCCGAAAGCAGCGTCACCAGCGTGATGAAGAGCAGGTAAGGGAAGGTGATCCGCGTCAGCGCCACCGCGAGATCGAAGCGCAGCGGATCATTCGCGAAGCCCGGCGCCAGCAGCCGCACGATCTCCGGCATGAAGGGCAGGGCGATCGCCAGCAGGACGATCTGCACGATCAGGTTCAGGCTGAAGACGCGGTTCGAGAACAGGGTCGCCGCCGCCTGGCCAGCCTGCTCGCGGATGCGGGCATAGACGGGGATATAGGCCTGGTTGGTCGCGCCCTCGCCGAAGATCGCCCGGAAATGGTTGGGCAGCCGCAGCGCCACCGAAAACGCATCCATCAACGCGCCGGCGCCGAGCACGGCGGCCAGGACGATGTCACGCAGAAAGCCCGTTACTCGGGAGAGCAGGGTGAAGCCGCCGACGGAGAGAATCTTCTTGAACATCGCGGCTCCGGGGCTGTCGTCGTCAGCCCTCATCCTGAGGAGCCGCATAGCGGCGTCTCGAAGGATGGTCCAGTGCGGCGCCACTGGCTCACCGTCATTGCGAGCGCAGCGAAGCAATCCAGGGTCGGCCGCGTTCGACGTCCTCCTGGATTGCTTCGCTGCGCTCGCAATGACGAGAACAGCGTCTACCGGATCAGCGGCGGCAGCGCGTCGCCGCGCGGATGATCGACGGTGCGCGCATCGAAGCCGACACGCTCGCCGATCAGGTAGAGCGGCCGGCGCTTCACCTCGGCGAAGATGCGCCCGACATATTCCCCGATCATCCCCAGCGAGACGAGCTGGATCCCGGAAAAGAACATGATCGAGACGATCAGCGAGGGGAAGCCGGGCAGGTCGGTTCCGAAGAACAGCGTGCGCAGGAGGAAGAACAACGCCGTCAGCGCTGCCAGAAGCGCGATCACGACGCCCGCCCAGGTCGCGATCTTGAGCGGTACCGTCGAGAAGGAGGAAAGCCCGTCGAAGGCGAAGGAGAACAGCTTGCGGTAGCGGAACTTCGAGACGCCGTGCTCGCGCTCGGCGACTTCGAACGGCACCCCGGCCGAGCGGAAGCCGACCCAGGCATACAAGCCCTTCGAGAAGCGGGCCCGCTCTGGCAGCGCCCGCAATGCATCGACGACCTTGCGATCGAGCAGGCGAAAATCGCCCGCACCTTCCGGCAGTTCCGTCTCGCCGAAGCGTGCGAAGAGCCGGTAGAACGCCTTGGCGAAGTTGCGCTTGAGCGGGGTTTCGCCATCGCGGTCCGAGCGCTGGCCATAGACGTTGAGATAGCCCTCGCGCCATTTCTCGAGAAAGCGCAGGATCGTCTCGGGCGGGTGCTGGAGATCGGCGTCCATGATCACTACGGCATCGCCCGAGGCGTGGTCGAGCCCCGCTGCGATGGCGATTTCTTTGCCGAAATTGCGGCTGAATGAGACGGCACTGACCCGCCGGTCCTGTGCCGCCAGCAGCCGCAGGACCGAAAGTGTGCCGTCCCGGCTGCCATCGTCGACGCAGACGAGTTCCCAGGAGGTCACCGCGCCGTCGAGCACCTGCTTCAGCCGCTCCAGCAGCAGCGGAAGGCTCTCGGCCTCGTTGTAGACGGGGACGACGACCGACAGCTCCGGCCGGCTCGAATGGCCGCGCGTCGGCGGCGTGGCGGATGGGGCTTGCGTCTGTGGCACGGGATCGACCTCTCGGCCGCGTCGATCCCCCTCCGGGTGAAACCGGAAGGTGCCGGGATGACGCGGCCCGCACGGAACCGTAAAGCTTCGCCGCGCTCTTAGCGCAAGGCGCCTGAACAGAGGACAACAAACCGGCATGGCGAGCGGATTTGTTTTATGCGCCGATGACTTCGCCCTGACCGATGGTGTCAGCCGCTCGATCCTGGCGCTGATCGAGGCGGGCAAGCTCTCGGCGGCCGGCGCAATGACCAATCGCCCGCATTGGCGGAACTTCGCCGGGGCTTTCGGGGCGCTCGCCGAGAAGGCCGATCTCGGCCTGCATCTCAATCTCACCTGCGCCAATCCGCTGGGCGCGATGCCAAGGCTGGCGCCAGGTGGCGTGTTTCCGGCGCTGCCGGAACTGGCCCGCGCGGCCGTGACCTCGCCGACGGTCCGGCGGGAGATCGCGGCCGAGATCGCCCGCCAGCTCGACGCCTTCGAGGATTCGATGGGCCGCTCGCCCGCCTTCCTCGACGGGCACCAGCATGTCCATGTGCTGCCGGGCATCCGCCGCGCGCTGCTCGACATCCTGTCGAAGCGCTATCCGAAGGGTGGCCTCTATCTGCGCGATCCGCATGACTCGCCCGCCGCGATCCGCGCCCGTGGCGTCGCCATCGGCAAGGCCCTGACCATCTCGGCACTGGCACTGGGCTTCCGGCGGGCGGCGCTGCGGCGCGGCTTTCCGGTCAATCGCGGTTTCTCGGGCGTCGCCCCCTTCGATCCGCAGCGCGACTTCGCCGCCGACCTCCAGCGCTTCCTGCTGCGGCCCGGCCCCGCCCATCTCGTGATGTGCCATCCGGGCTTCGTCGACGACGAACTCGCGCGCCTCGATCCCGTCGTGGCGACGCGGCCGGTCGAGCATGAGGCGCTCCTCGGTTTCGTGGCGCAAGGTCTGTCGATGGTTCGTTTCTCCGAGCTCTTCTCGACACCTTCCGCAAGCCATTCTTTACCAAGACATGGCTAGGCTCCGCTCGGGGTGTCTCTGCGGCTTGCGCCGTGAACCGAGACGAATGCGGGGACTGGGCCGGTCATGATGTCGTTGAAGCGTGCGGGGACCATCGATACCGCCACGCCGTCACAAGCCCCCTCGCGACGCTGGGGTCGCTCGCTCAGCAGCCGGATCGCGGCAGCCGCCGTCGCCATCGTCGCAATCGCCATCATGCTCCTGGTCTTCTCCGCCGCGCGCTACAACGACGCCAAGACGCGCGACGATCTCGAGCAGAAGATGCGGTCGCTGGTGCTGATGGTCGTCAACGCCTCGCCCTCGCTGATCCTGGCG
Organism: Methylobacterium sp. CCH7-A2; assembly: GCF_001557075.1. Lineage (NCBI taxonomy): Bacteria > Pseudomonadati > Pseudomonadota > Alphaproteobacteria > Hyphomicrobiales > Methylobacteriaceae > Methylobacterium > Methylobacterium sp. CCH7-A2. Next base: position 80,571 of record NZ_LSKN01000076.1, on the reverse strand, counting down.
CGCGACACCGTCACCCTGACCCAGATTCTCGATTCGCTGCGGCGCGATCCCGATTTCGAGGCCGGTATCGTCGCCGACGACCTGTCTTCGCTTGCCAGCGCCGGCCGCAACGAGGAAGCGCGGCTCGCCCTGACGCCGCGCAGTCTGACCGCGCTGTTGAAGCGAGAGCCCTGGGATATCCTGAAGGACACCGACACCGCCGAGATCGAAGAGGAGCGCTTCGTCACCTGGCTGCACGTCGTGCGCGTCGGCGGCCATCGCAAGCAGATCGGCTACATCGCCATGCGCTTCGACAAGTCGCGCCTGCTCGCCCGTGCGCAGTTCGAGGAGGTCGCGACCATCGGCTTCGGCATCCTGATCCTGCTCGTGCTCGGGCCCCTGCTGTGGTTCTCGCTGTCGCGCACCATGAAGCCGCTGCGAAACATGACAAAGGCCATCGTCAGCATCTCCGACGGCCAGCTCGATACGCCGATCGACGCGATGGCCCGGCGCGACGAGATCGGCGCCATCGCCCATGCGCTTGGCGTGCTCAAGCTGCGCCTGGCGGAGCGCGCCGCGCTGCAGGAGAGGCAGCACGTCACGGAATCGGAGCGCCGCCTGCATCAGCAGCGCGTCGACGAGGCGATCGGTGTTTTCCGCGCCGAGGTCGGCGTCGCCCTCGAGGCCTTCAAGAGCAATGCCGACCGCATGAGCGAGGCGTCCAACGGGCTGGCCCGGGTTGCGGCGGAATCCTCCGGCCGCGCCGCCCGCGCCGCCCAGAACGCTCATGGCGCCTCGGGCAATGTCGAGAGCGCGGCCCAGGCCGCCGAGGAGATGGGCGCGGCGATCCGCGAGGTCGAGTTCCAAGTCCGGCGCGTGCGCACCGAGATCGTCGAGGCGGCCTCGATCTCGCGCGACACGGCGGCTTCCGTGCGGGCGCTCGACGAGACCGCCCGTGCCATCGGCGAGGTGGTGAACCTCATCCGCGACATCGCCGCCCAGACCAATTTGCTGGCGCTCAACGCTACCATCGAGGCGGCGCGGGCCGGCGAGGCGGGACGTGGCTTCGCCGTGGTCGCGTCCGAGGTGAAGAGCCTCGCCTCTCAGACCGCCGACGCGACCGACCGGATTGTCGCGCAGGTCGGCGCCATCCAGGGCGCCACCGGCCAGGTCGTGGGCTCGATCCAGAACATCGCCGAGCGCATGAACGCGATCGAAAACTTCGCGAATTCCGTCGCGGTCTCGATCGAGCAGCAGGCGATCGCCACCGGCGAGATCGCCTCGGGCGTCGCGATGGCCAGCTCGTCGGCGCTCTCGGTTTCCAGCGATCTCAGCGTCCTCTCCGATTCGGTCGAAGAAACAGGGCGATCCGCCGAGGAGGTGCGCGGCGCTGCCAGCGAGGTCGCGGCCCAGGCCCTGCGCCTGCGCAGCACGGTCGACCAGTTCCTCCAGAGTGTGGCAGCCTAGGAGCCTCGCCGCATCGCGGGTGGAGGGTCCGGGACGGATGGTCGCCACGCGGAAGCCAGGACAACGAAGCGACAGGGCCGCAAGGTTTGGCCGGCCTCACGCGCTCGTTGTGGGCGTCGCCCTCACGCTGCTCGCCACGACCGCTCATGCCCAGGTCGAGAGCCGCGCCCCGGGAGATCGCGTTCCCGGCCAGGCGGGCGTGGACTATGCCGATTTGATCCGCTTGATCGGCATCGGCCTCACGCAGGAGGGCGGCGTCTACCGGATCGGCGGAACCGTGCGCCTGCGCCATATCGGCGGGGGCGAAGAGCCGGTCGCGTTGCGCGCGACGGCTCTGGAGTCCGTTGCGGTGCTGCCGCTGGCAGCGGGGGCCAAACCGCGCCTCGCGCTATTGCTCGATCTTGGCCGTGCCACGGACAGTGCCGAAGGCTTTGCCATTCTCGCGCTTGTCGATCCCGCGGGGCGCAGGCTGCTCGATGCCGCCAATGTCGCCCATGATCGCGACACCGGCTTCCTGCCGCCGTCCCGTCTGCCGGCCGGCGCGGCTGGCGATGTGCTGCTCACGGCCAGCCGCCATACCAACTCGAACCAGGCCTATCAGACCACGGCGCTGATCGCGGTGCGCCGAGACCGGCTCGCGCTGATCGACACCGTCTTTACGCTGAACGACAGCGGCTGCGGATATGAGCGCCGCCAGATTCTGGCGATCACAAAGCCCGATAGGGCGCGTTCCCCGGCGATCAGAGTGGCCGTGACCGAACAGACCCAGGTGGCGGAGCCAGACTGCGAGGGCGGCCAGCCGCCAGCCGCGGGGCGTCGGACGATGTCGACAGCCTATCGCTGGAACGAGGCCAGGCAACGCTGGCTGCGGACCTCCGATGCGCTGGAGCGGCTCGCGCGGGAAACGCAAGAGCGCTTCTAGAGACGAGCCCGCGACCTCGGGGGGCATAGGGGTCAACAAAAACGGGGCCGCGAGGCCCCGTTCCAGTGTCCGGATGTTGCCGATGCCGGCTCAGGCCTTGGCGGCCGCGTCGTACATCTCCGCGACGTATTCCCAGTTCACGAGGCTCTCGAGGAAGGCCTTGAGATAGTCGGGACGACGATTGCGGTAGTCGATGTAGTAGGAATGCTCCCAGACATCGCAGCCTAGGATCGGCAGCGCGCCGTTGACCAGCGGGCTCTCGCCGTTCGGCGTCTTCGAGACGGCGATCTTGCCGCCCTTGACCTCGAGCCAAGCCCAGCCCGAGCCGAACTGGCCGGTGCCGGCGGCGATGAAGTCTTCCTTCATCTTGTCGACCGAGCCGAAGGACTCGACGATCGCCTTCTCCAGTGCGCCCGGAATGGCGCCACCGCCATTGGGCTTCATCCACTTCCAGAAGTGCAGGTGGTTGTAGTGCTGGCCGGCATTGTTGAACACGGCCGCGTTCTTGCCATGCGAGGCCTTGACGATCTCCTCGAGCGACTTGCCCTCGAATTCCGTGCCCTTGATCGCGTTGTTGCCGTTGTTGACATAGGCGAGATGGTGCTTGTCGTGGTGGAACTCGAGCGTTTCCTTCGACATGAAGGGCTGCAGCGCGTCGTGGGCGTAGGGCAGATCGGGAAGGGTGAAGGTCATCGGCGCCTCTCCTTGGGCTGGCAAATCGCTTGAACTGAGAATGGCTTGCCGCAGGGCGGCATGGGCCTGTCGGACCCCTCGGGGGCGCCCGCCATCCACTTCGTTAGTTAAGCCTCCACCTGCGCTCCGGCAACCGCCGGCGCCATATTGCGGCGACGCGCGGTGACGAAAAGCGCCTCACTCCCGCCCGATTCCGCGCGCCTGTCGAGGTCGCGAATTGAAACTCTCTCTTATTCAATACGTTAGATGATGGCGGGGCAGACGGGCCGCTTTGCGCGACCCGGCGGACAGCCTGATTTGCCTTCCCGCCCATGGCCGAGGACACACCGTTGATCATTCTCTTCATCCTGCTCGGCCTGACTTTTCTCGGCGGCGGCGCGGCAGCGATCATCGACGGCATGCCCTATCTCGTGCTCGAGCGCGGCTTCACCCAGGTCATCATCGGCACGGTGGTGGCGGTCGCTGGGGTGATCCTGCTGGCGCTCGCAGCCGTGCTGGCGAAGCTCCGGACGCTCGAGAACAAGATCTCCGGTGCGACCATGGCGCTGTCTCTGGCGGGCGCGGCGGGTGTAACGGCAAGCGAGCCCGGCGCGGTGGCCCAGCCTTCCCTGGCGGATCCGGCGGCAATGACGGGCGCCGCGGCGGTTGCAGGCGCGCTCGCAGGAGCGGGCCTGGCGGCAGCGGCCACCGCCGATACGCCTGCTGCGACGATGCCGGAAGCCGCGGACAAGACCGACGAGCCCGACCTGTTCGGCGCCCATCTCGCCACCGTTCTGGACAAGGAGGCCGAGACTGCGCCCCCCAGCGAGCCCAGCGCCGCTGAGCCGGCCCCTTCGGAGTCGGACGGGGAACCACAGAGAGACGAGGCAGTCCCGGACCTTGCGGAGGCGGAGATTCTGCCGGCGTTCGACCCGTTCCGTCCGGTTGGCCTGGCCCTTCCGGTCGACCCGGCCATGTCGACCGAGCCTCTCTCGACGCCAGCCGACGAGCCCAGGCCCGCTCCGCCCGAAGCCGCGCAGGATTCGGCCGTTTTCCGCTCCGACACGACTGTGCCCGAGCCCGATCTTTCGGAACCGATCCCACCGCTGGCCACCGACATCGACGACCCCCTGACGCCGGTGGCCCCGCCCAGCGGGACCGAGGACGATGAGTTCGGCCGGCTGCGCGACAGTCTGGCCGGCCTTGGCCTCGGCCCGGTCGGCGGGCGCGTCGAGCCGCGTTTCGAGGAGCCGCGCCCCTTGGCCGAGCCGGATGACCTCGCTGTCGCGGCGAGCTGGATGGATTCGGCGCTGGGTCGCCGCGGGCCGGAGCCCGAGGCGCAAGGCGATATCGAGGTGGTGCCGCCCCCTCGGCGCCTGGAGCCGACGCTGCCCACCGAGTTCACCTGGCCTGCTCTCGACCGCGACGAGAGGGCCGTGCCGCCCTGGCCGCCCCAGAGCCGGGAGGCCGCTGTCGCCGAGACGATCAGCGAGACCGATCCGGCATGGATTGCAGAGGCTCCGGTCGAGCCGGAGGCCGAACCGGCCGCAAGTCCGGCCGCAAGTCCGGCCGAGGAGGCGCCCGCGGCCTCCGATGAGGGCATTGTCGGCGCCTATCAGGTTGGCGAGGCCCATTTCACCATCTATGCCGACGGCTCGATCAAGGCCCGCACGCCGGAGGGCGACTACAGCTTCGCCTCGATGGACGAGCTGAAGGTCTATCTCGCCAGCGAGAAGAGCCGGCTGGGGGGCTGAGCCCCACGCACGGGGTCAGGCCTCTTTGCCGGCCGCCTGCTCAGGCCAGCCTTCGCCGACTGCCCGGAGGGCGAAGGCATAGGCCAGCGCCGTCTCCTTCAGCGAATCGAATCTCCCGGCCGAGCCGGCATGGCCCGCATCCATGTTGGTGTGCAGCAGCACCGGCCCGCCGCCGGTCATGGTCGCGCGCAGGCGCGCCACCCATTTCGCGGGCTCCCAATAGGTCACGCGCGGATCGGTGAGCCCTGCCATCGCCAGGATCGGCGGATAGGACTGCGCGGTCACGTTGTCATAGGGCGAGTAGCCGCGGATCGTTTCGAAGGCGGCGACGTCGCGGATCGGATCGCCCCATTCGGGCCATTCCGGCGGTGTCAGCGGCAGGGTGTCGTCGAGGATCGTGTTGAGCACGTCGACGAAGGGCACCTCTGCGACGATGCCGGCGAAGAGGTGAGGGGCCATATTCGCCACCGCGCCCATCAGCATGCCGCCGGCACTGCCGCCCTCTGCGACGATGCGCCCGCGCGCGGTGAAGCCGCCTTGAGCCAGGGCCTCGGCGGCGGCGATGAAGTCAGTGAAGGTATTTCGCTTCTTCTCGCGCTTGCCGTCGAGATACCAGCGCCGCCCTTTCTCGGTGCCGCCGCGGACATGGGCGATGGCATAGACGAAACCGCGGTCGACCAGGCTCAGCGGCCGCGTCCGGAAGGAGGCCGACATCGCCGAGCCATAGGAGCCGTAGCCGTAGAGCAGACAGGGTGCGCGGCCGTCGAGCGCCAGATCGGCCCGGTGGAGCAGTGAAATCGGCACCTGCTCGCCATCTGAGGCGGTGGCGAAGATCCGGCGCACCCGATAGGCCGCGGGATCGTGGCCGGACGGGATCTCCTGGCGCTTGAGCAGCACGCGCGCGCCGCTGCCCATGTCGTAGTCATAGGTCTCGGCCGGGCGGGCCATCGAGGCATAGATGAAGCGCAGCGTGTCGGTCTCGAACTCGTAACCCGCATCCAGGCCCAGCCCATAGGCCTCCTCGTCGAAGGCAATGCTGCTCTCGGACCCGGTGGCGAGGTCGCGGATGACAATGCGCGGCAGTCCGTTCTCCCGCTCGAGCCGGATGAGCCGCCCCTTCAGGCAGAGATGGCTGAGGATCAGCCGTCCCGGCACATGCGCGATCACGTCCCGCCACTGCTCGGGCCCCGGCGAGACGACCGGCACGCTGACGATCTTGAAGTCCTCAGCGCCGTCCGCATTGGTGCGGATCAGCAGGTCCTCGCCATGGTGTTCGACGTCGTACTGCCGCCCGACCAGACGCGGCGCCACCACGACGGGGTCTACGTCCTGCGCTGTCATGTCGACCAGCCGGATCTCCGAGGTTTCGTGGTCGCTGATCGAGATCAGCAGGTATCGGCCGGACTGCGTCTCGTCGATGTCGACGAACATGCCGGCATCCGCCTCATCGTGGAGCAGCGTGTCATGCGCGACGGGATCGCCGAGGCGATGGCGCAGGACCTTCGAGGGGCGGTGGTCGGCGTCGAGCCCGACATAGAAGAAGGAACGGCTGTCGGCGGCCCAGACGATGTCGCCGGTGGTGTCGGGAACGGCATCGGGCAGATCCTCGCCGCTGGCGAGGTCGCGCACGCGGATCGTGTGAAGCTCCGAGCCCGCCTCGTCGGCGCTCCAGGCCAGCAGGCGGTGGTCGGGGCTTTGGGCGGTGTCGGCGAGGTCGAAGAAATCCTTGCCCTCCGCGAGGGCGTCGGCGTCGAGCATGACCGTCTCGCGTCCCTTGCCGCCGCGAGGCTTCCGGCAGATCAGCGGATGCTCGGCCCCGCGGCGATAGCGCGAATAGTACAGGAACGGACCGTCCGGCTGCGGGACGCTGGAATCGTCCTCCTTGAGCCGGCCGCGCATCTCCTTGACGAGTTCGCGCTGCAGCGCGCGGGTGGGCGCCATCAGCGCCGCCGCATAGGCGTTCTCGGCCTCGAGATAGGCGCGGATGTCGGCGGGCAGCGCCTCGGGCTCGCGCAGCACCTCTTTCCAGTTCGCCGCCCGCAGCCAGTCATAATCGTCCCGCAACGTCACGCCATGGACCTGCGTGGTCTTGGTCCGGACCTCGGCCTTTGGCGGGGCAGGGCGGCGCCGACGCTGTGTCTTGGCGGCGGATGGGGGCTTTGAGCGCATCGACATCTCCTCGGACCGGCGGTGCCGACAGGTAGAGAGGCGGATGCGGGCTGGCAAGATCAAGGCACAGGACCAGATGCCGCCCTGCGCGACCGGCCGATATCATGTTGAACGATGGGCCACGGCAATAATTGGAGAGGATAAATCGTATTCGCGCGCGGCCGATCACTTGCGGCGACGTTGGCCTTCGATTAAACGGGGCCAATCGATCCGCTGCAGTCGCGTCCGAGTCGATAGTGTTCGGACGCCCTTGGTTGGGATCGCAATGGCATTGATCCTCAATGTCTTCCACATTCGCAGCATCGCAGCCAAAGCATCAGGGAGTGACGCCATCATGGCAGACAACGAAGGATCGGATTACATCGAGCTGACGGCGGACATCGTCTCTGCTTATGTCTCGAACAACTCTGTTCCCGCCTCCGAACTGCCTGCGCTGATCAACGATGTTCACGCCGCCCTGAACCGCGTCATCGGCGGCGCAGCGCCCGTGGCTCCGGCCGAGGCGCCCCGCCCGGCCATTCCGGTGAAGAAGTCGATCACGGCAGATTACCTGATCTGCCTCGAGGACGGAAAAAAGTTCAAGTCGCTGAAGCGCCACCTGCGTACGCAGTACAACATGTCGCCCGAGCAGTATCGGGAGAAGTGGGGCCTGCCGCCCGACTATCCGATGGTCGCGCCGAACTATGCCGAGGCCCGCTCCCAGCTCGCCAAGAAGATGGGCCTGGGCCAGCAGCGCCGCAAGCGCCGCTGACGGGCGCTACGTCGCCCCGCATCGCGGGGAGGACGCTTTCGACAGGCCGCCGGTTCGCCGGCGGCCTTTTTCGTTGCGCGGCGGGGATAACCGGGCTGCACCCGCCGCCGGGCTTGCAATAGGAATTTATTCATGCAGTGATAACTCCCGCTCGGCCCGTTCCGGGGCGCAGGAGAAAGAACACATCATGAACATGGCAAGCTGTGACAGGAGCGATCCGCTGCGCGAGACGGCCGGCGCGCGTCTCGCGGAAGCGGCTGTATCGGCCATTCGGCATATTCCGCCCGCGACGTTGCGCACCGCCCGCCGCGGCCAGGCGCCGGCTGCCCAGGCTCGCCAGACGGCGATGTACCTCGCCCATATCGTCTTCGGGCTGACCTTCACGCGCGTCGGCAGCTGTTTCGGGCGGGACCGCACCACGGTGCGCCATGCCTGTGCCGTGATCGAAGACCGGCGGGACGACCCGCGCCACGAATTCGGTCTTGCGGCGCTGGAGATCGCACTGCTGGCGCTGATGCGGGTGCTGCTGGCGCCGCAGGCTGCGGAGACCGGGCGATGAGCCCCGCATCGGACAGGCTGGAGCCGGACACCGAGCGGCTGCAGCGGCACCTGGCACAGGCCGGCGCCTTCGCCTGCCCGTCGCCGCTGGGCTGCGGGCGGATCGCGCTTTATCGGGGCGGCGGCACGACGCTGGGCGCCGGCTTCGTCGCTCCCGAGGCCGTGAGTCGTCTGTTGGCGCGGGGAGACGTGATCTGGACGGGTGAAGGCAAGGGGCGACGCCTCGTGGCGGCCAAGCCGGCGACCGAGCCGGCAGTCCCGACGGCCCGCCATCTGGTCGAGGCGCGGATCGTAGTCGATGGCGCACCGCAAAGCGTCACGCTCGACGAGCGCGAGAGCCCGCTGCTCTGGTTGCATCGCCGGCCGGGCAAGGATGGCCGGCCCCAGATATCGGACGAGGAATTCGCCGCGGGCGAGCGCTTCCGCTCCGATCTCACCCTGGCGCGGATGATGCCGCGCACGACGATGAACTGGGACGCCGCCTCGGCGCCGGACGGTCGCGGCGCCGGCAGCCGCGGCCCGGCTGCGGCTTCCGACACGGCGCTCGCTGCCCGCCAGCGCGTCGCCCGCGCCTGCGATCGGCTGGGCCCCGACCTCTCCGGGCTGGCGATCGACGTCTGCGGCTTCCTCAAGGGGCTCGACGCCGTCGAGCGCGAGCGCGGCTGGCCCGCGCGCTCCGCCAAGGTGGCTCTACGGCTGGCGCTAGCGGCGCTGGCCCGACATTACGGCCTCGTGGCCCCCGCGGCGCGCGGCAGCGAGATGCGGGGCTGGCAGGCGCAGGATGCGCGCCCGCGCATCATGACGGCGGCGGAATGAGCGCGGTGCGCGCTACGCGCCCGCAGCGGCGCGGGCGTCGGATTTGATGCGCTCGATCATCGAGCGCACGCCATTCGAGCGCTGCGGCGTCAAATGCGCGGCCAGCCCGAGCCGCTCATAGGTCTCGAAGGCGTCCGTCGCGAGAATCTCGGCGGCGCTCCGGCCGGAATAGATCGCCAGCGCCAGCGCGACGAGACCGCGCACGATATGCGCGTCGCTGTCGCCGCGGAAGGTGAGCTTCGTCTGCGGCCCCGGTCCGGCCTCGGCCTGCGCTTCCAGCCAGACCTGGCTGGCGCAGCCGCGCACCTTGTTGGCCTCGTTATGGGCTTCTTCGGGCAGCGGCTCGAGGCTTTTGCCAAGCTCGATCAGGTAGCGATAGCGGTCGTCCCACTCGTCGAGCAGGTCGAAATTGGCGATGATCTCGTCGAGGCTGGCGCTCATGATCCGTCCGTGCCGCCGGCATTCCGCCGGTCACCAGCGTCTTCGGCGCAGCGCGCCCCGCCGTCAAGCGTGGTGCGGCCCGCGCGTCAGCGCGTCGCGGCGTTCTGCCCCGTCAGCCCGCCGCGCGCGGCACCGGCCGCCATCTCCAGCAAGCGCTGCCGCGTCTCGGGGTCCAGTCCGGCGATGATTTGCGCGGCCTCCCGCGCCGCGGTGAGGCTTGACCCCACCTCGTGGTGAGGCGTGTGCGTCACCGTCCGCACGGCGCTTCGCGCCGTTGCCACAGCCTGCTCGGTGTCGGATCGCCCGCCATGGACCGGCGAGTTCAGGGCGATCACGCCGATCACCGCCAGGCTGCGCAGGATATAGGCCATCGCCATCTCCGCTGCGAAAAGGGCCTTCTGCCCCGTTCCGACCGGCACATTAGCGCGAAACCTCGAAAAATCGCGTGATCCCGCACGCTCAAAGGCGGCGCATCATCTTCAGCTTCCGTTCACCTTGCTCGCAACATGGCCAGCCCCGCCGGATCGGCCGGAGCAAGGCCAGTAAGCGGTTGAAGAAAAACGATAATTTAGGAATCGCGCGGCGCTCGGCCTGCTGTGCGGCCCCGCCGCTTTAAGCCCGGCTTAAACCAGCCCCGGCGAAGCTGAAGGCAAGCGGGCGAACGGCCCGCGGCAGTCGGGCGTTGCGTTATCCATGAAGCTGCAGGCGGTCAGGACACAGGTGGCGGCGATGGTGCACGCATCCGTGCTGCCCCATTCGCTCGAGCGCATGCGCCATGAGCGTTTCATCCTGACGCGCCTGTTGGTCGGCGGCATCGCGCTTGGCCTCGCCCCGGCCTATCTCGCCTGGCGCGGCACGCTGGGTGCGCTGGAGGCTGCCGTCGTCGTCGCTGCCGCCCTCCCTCTGCTGGCGGTCGTCGTGCTGTCGAAGAGCGGACGTCTCGACATCGCGCACTGCATTTCGGCCGCGGCCCTCTCGCTCTTCATCGGCGCTCTCGCCGGCATGACCGGAGGCTCCGCTTCGCCGCTGCTGCTCTGGCTGGCGGCTGTGCCGGCCGAGGCGATGTTCTTCGGGACGCGGCGCTATGTGGCGCGCGCCGGCATCATCGCCGCCATCATCCTGCTTGCCGTCATGCTTCTGGACCGGGAAGGCGTTTTCGTCGCGCATGCGGCCTGGTCCCACGAGATGATGCCGACGCTCGTCATCGCCGCCATCATCCAGGCCATGATCGTGGCCGTCGGCTTCCTGCACCGCCGCCGGGAGGAGTTGCGCGAGCATCGCGCCTCCGATCAGCGGGCCCAGCTCCTGCTGGACCATGTCGGCGATCTCGTCACCTGGCACGACGCCACCGGCGCCGTCGTCTTCGCCAACCAGGCGGCCCGTTCGCTGGCGGGGGCCGATCCGCAGGATCTGCACGGGCGCGGCCTGCTCGACCGCGTGCATGTCGCCGACCGCCCGCTTTTCCTCAAGGCGCTGAGCGATGCCGCCCATGGGGCCGGTTCGGCGACCGCCTGCTTCCGCACGCTCTTCATCCCAAGAGGCGAGACCGAGCGGCATCACCCCGTCTCCCTCTGGCTGGAGATGCAGGCTCACCGCATCGAGACCGCCGGCCCCGGCGACAGCGCCGCGGTGGTCTGCGTCATGCGCGACATCACCGCCCGCCGCGCCCTCGAGGAGGAGCAGGCCAAGGACCATGCCGAGGCGCTCAAGGCCAGCGATGTCAAGGGCCGCTTCCTCGCGACCGTGAGCCACGAGCTGCGCACTCCGCTCAACGCCATCATCGGCTTCTCCGAAATGCTGAGCGACGAGGCGCAGGGCTGGCTGGATGCCGGCAAGCGGCTGGAATATGCGCGCATCATCCACAGCTCGGGCCATCATCTGCTCGACGTGGTCAACACGCTGCTCGACATCTCCAAGATCGAGAGCGGCACGATGACGATCGACCAGGAGCCGCTCGACCTGTCCGACATGGCGCGCGACTGCCTGGCGCTGATGAACCTGCGGGCCGAGGCCGGCGAGATCCGGTTGGAGCGTGTACTCGGCCCGGATCTGCCGCTGGTGCAGGGCGATCGGCGTGCGCTCAAGCAGGTGATGATCAACCTGCTCTCCAACGCGATCAAGTTCACGCCGCCGGGAGGGCGCGTCGTGCTGGCGGTCGTGCGCGACGGCGACATGATCGACCTGTCCGTGTCTGATACCGGTATCGGCATCGCCGCCGCCGACCTGCCGCGCCTGGGCGATCCCTTCTTCCAGGCCAAGGGATCCTATGACCGCGCCTATGAGGGCACGGGGCTCGGCCTCTCCGTCGTGCGCGGCCTCGTTGGGCTGCATGGCGGGCGCCTCACCATCGAGAGCGCGCCGGGCGTCGGCACACGGGTCTGCGTGCGCCTGCCGGTGGCCGGCGTCGCCGATGCCGAGCAGCCGGCCCGCATCGCCACCTTTGCCCGCGCCCCGCGCCGCGGCCTGGAATCGAAGACGCCGTTTCGCCTGACCGCCTGACCCACGAGCTCGCGCATGTCCACGATCGCCGCCCGCGCCCATTCCGGCGTTTCCCTCTCCGCTCCGGCCGTCCGGCGTCCGGCCAAGCCGGCCGCGGCAGCGCGCCGCAAGCCCGGCTGGCTCGGCCGCATCGGCCGCCTGGCGCTGCGAAAGCCGGGCCGGGCGCTGGCGATGCTGCTCTTCGCGGCGCTTTCGGGCGCCATCCTCGCCAACGCGCTATTCTTCCAGAAGGCCCGCCATCCGGCGCCGATGATCTCCGCCCCCTCGGCTCCCGCGCCGGCCCGTCAGGCCGTGCGCACCGAGCCGCCTGCGGCCCAGCCGGCACCGCTTCAGGCCGCGCCGGCGCCTGCTCCGGCGGTCGGCACGCCGATGCCGCCGTCGCGGCCGACGGAGCTGACGCAGCCGGCCCGCGAGGCTCAGCCGCGAGAAGCCGCTCCGCGTCCCCCGGCGCCGGTGACCAATGTCGCCCGCAGCGCTCCGACCGCGGCGCTGCCCGCGGCGCGCGCCCCAGCCGCGCCGCGTGACCCGATCGCCGACCTGATCAACGGCGCCGACATCCGGCCGCCGGCGGATGTGCGGCCCGTGGCGCAGGCGCGCCAGGCCCAGCCGCGCCGCAGCGTCGAAAACTGAGCCCTGTCGCCGCCTTTCGCGAGGCCCCATGGCGCGCCTGACCAGCGATTTCTGGGTATCGGCCTATCTGCGTCAGGCGGCGCATGATGGGCTGGTTGCCGTACTCCGGCGGCGCGGCGCGGCCGAGGCCGGCGCCATATTCGTCAAGCTCGATCGGCTCGACCGCACGGCGGCGCTCTATGGCCCGGCGCCGCAGGCCCTGGCGGAGGATGACGGCGTCCGCCGCTTCCAGCTCCTGCTCGACGGCGATCCCCTGAGCGTCGAGGAGCGCATGGCGCGCGAGTTGCGGTTCGACAGCGATCTCTGGCTGGTCGAGATCGAGAACCGCGCCGGCGATCCGCTCCTCGATCTGGTCGAGAGCTGAGGAAGAGCCGGTATCCGGTCAGGCGCCGTCTCGCTTCGCCCCGATCTTGCGCAGGATCTCGCTCGTGCTGCCGGCTGGCTCGGTCCGGGCCGGAGACTGTCGCGCAGGCGTGCCGCTCGGATCCATCGCCGGCTGATGCTGACCCTTGCGGAGGGTCGCCACGGGCGCCGTTCCGCCGATCTGGGCGACCAGCCGCTGCGCGATCGCCGGCCGCACGGAGCGCATCAGCGCGACCACCGCGAAGATGCGATCGACCGAATGAGCCGCCTCGTCGCCGAGGCGGATCAGAAAGCGCGTGGCATCCTCGACACTGGCCCCCGCCGCCGTCAGCGCCAGCGCCGTGAGATCCCGCGATACGTCTGCCTCGAGCGCGCTCGCCAGCGCCGGTCCGCCGCCGAGATGGCGCGCCAGCGCCTCGAAGGCGCCCGCGCGATCGTCCGGGGCCGTGGCGAGCCAGCCTGCCAGCGCCTCGGCCGAGACCGCAGGCCGGCGTTCGGTCGGGCTCAGCGCCTCAAGGGCCGCCAGCGAATCGAGGATCGCCTGGCGACGTTCCGGTCCGGCGGAGAGGAACAGCGGCGCGATCTCGGCGCTCGACAGATCGCGCCGCGCCAGCAGCGGCTGGGCATAGCCGGCATCGAGCCGCGCCCGCGCCAGCAGGAGATCGAGTGCCGCCCGGGGCAGGGCGATCGCCGTATTGCCCATCAGGGCGAAGTCGAGCGCACGCTCCCCACGCTCGACCAGTATCAGCACGGCGGTCGCCGTCAGGTCGGCCCGCTCGGCCAGCGCGGCCGGCAGGCGTCCGTCGGAGGAGCCGGCCAACCCTTCGATCTCGGCTTCGCCCAGCGGCAGCCCATGCTGGATCAGGGCGGCGAGGACGGCTCCGCCGCGGGCGCGCAGGGCCGCAACGGCGCGGGCAGGCGCATGACGCCAGCCGGCGATTTTGCGGGCGAGGATCACCGCGGTCGCCTCGTCGATGCCGGGCACCAGCGTCGCAGCCATCTCGCCGAAGGCGGCGAGGTCGTCCGGCGCGGGGCTCGGCGTGGACATCAGGAGATCCGCTTTCACCCGCAGCGACACCTGGCTGAGATCGAGCCCGCCATCCCGTGCCAGACGGGCGAGCTGGGCGATTTCGGCGGAAATGCGCGACGGCATGGGCTTCTCGACTGTGATTCTGGGCTCGCAGCGAGAGTAATCCCCGAGGCTTTAAGAGCGCGTTAACCATGTCCGGTCCTGATGTGAACCGGAGAGCGATCTCCCGCGACCCACTTTTAGGCGCCAAGGCATGGAGGCGCATCATGGCCGTCGTCATCTCCCTTGCGTCCCGGCTGCGGGCGCATAACCCGGAAGACCGGACCGAGCGTCCGCAGTCTGCCGCAATCCTGTTTTTCACGGGCGTTCGCTACGAGCGTGAGGTCGAGCCGGCTCCCGCCGATCCGGTGGTCCGGCGCCGTTCCCGCGCGCTGGCAGCGGGCACCGTCCGCCCGAAGCGGCCGCGGAAGGCGACCGTCGCCCGGCACCCGGCGTGATCCGTCGCAGCCGCCCGGTGAACCGGCTCGCAGCGCGGGCCGGAGCGCTCACGCTGCTGCTCGCGGCGGGCGCCTGCACGGGCGATCTCGGCCGGCCGCGGCAGGACATCGTCAGCCAGTTGCTGGCGCCACAGGCCGGTTTCTGGGCGGCCACCGCCCGCGGCGAGGCGGCCTCGCATTTTCGCTTCACCGACGACGAGGAACAGCTGCGCGACCGGGCCTGGCGCTTCGTCATGCCCGGCCATGAGCGCAGCGTCTTCCAGGCGCAGACCGCTGCCCTGGCCCATGCGCGCATCCTGCCGGCGCAGCTGCATCTGGGCTACCGGGCGGAATACTTCCAGGCGCTGACCGGCGGTTCCTTCGCCTCCCAGGCCTCGCGTTACGCCAGGCTCGCCGAGGATGCCAATGCCGACCGCATCCTGATCGGCCCGTTCCGCGCCAATGCCATGCGCGTCGTCGCGGCAGACCGGGTCCGGATGCGGGCGGCGGAAACCTCGCCCGACGTCGCGCCGTCCCAGCTGGATCCGGCTTTCGCCCGCGTCGTCGAGAACGAGGGGCTAATTCTCTGGGTCTGCGAGCGCGTCGGCTTCCGGATCGAATCCTATCGCTACGCGCTCGCCAACCTCGTCGTCGAGATGCCGTCGCGGGAGGCGATCCGGGCCGAACGCGCGATCATGGCCCTGGAGGCGGAGGCCGGCCCGCTCTGCAAGATGCCGCTGATCGGCGTCTTCGGCGGCGAGCGCGGCGGGGCCGCAGGCGAGGGCGACAAACGCCCCGTGACCTACAAGGGCTGAGCTAGTCGGCCATGCCGCAGGCGACGCCGGAGGCGAGTGCCTCGGCATCGGCGCGGTCGGACGGCAGCCGCGCCAGCACCCGCACCACGATCAGCCCGCGCTCGCTGTCGGAGACGACGCGCAACTCGCGCGCGGCCTCGCCTTCCTCGTCGCGGGCATCGCGTTCATCGCGCTGCTCCTGCGTCATCACCACGAATTCGAGGACGCCGCGGATCGCGGCCCGGTCGGTGATGGCGTAGAGCGTGCCGCCGCCCTGGCGGTGCAGCGTGACCGCGAGCGGCAGCGCTCCGGCCCGCGCGACGACGCGCATCGGGCCCGCCGCGAGATCGTAGCTGCAGACCGCCGTCACCGTCGCCGGATCGTCCTCGCGCGGCAGCGGCAGTCCGCGGGCATCGCCGGCCTTGACCAGCTCCGCCTGGCCGCCGGCGCCGAGCGCGGCATAGGCATGGGCGGCGTCGCTTTCCGAGAGGACCGGGATCAGCAGGATCGTCACGATATGGACAATGCCGGCCAGCACGAGCCCGGCGCTCGTCGCGAGCAGGAGCCGGCGAATCGCAGCAGCGAGGCGGCTCCGCAGCGGCAGGGCCGGCGCGGTCCGCAGCGGCGGCGCCGGCTGGGCGGCGGGATCGGCGGCGCTCATGGGCACGCGATCCGCTGGATGCGCGGCAGGCTCTCGGCCCGCGTCTCGCCCGCCTGGGTCGCGATCGGCGTGTCGTAGAGGCGCAGCCGGAACTGGAAACGCCCGCTCGTCGGCAGCGGCAGCCAGTCGCCCGCCTGCGGCCAGGCCGCCGCGGCGATCTGCAGCGAGCCGTTCTCCGCCCGCACCACCTCCGCATCGGTGAAGCCGCTGCGGTCCAGCGGCAGGCGGAAAGAGCGGCCGTCGGCATCGGTCACCGACAGCGTCCAGCCGCGCGTCGTCGGTATCTCGCCCGAGAGACGGTAGAGACAGCGCCCGTCCAGCGCGCGGCCCGCCTCGTCACGCTCCGCGATCAGTTCCAGGCCCTCGCCGGTGCCGAGGGGCAGATGCACGCCGCGGGCGAGATAGGCGCGCATATAGGGGTCGATGTCGCGCCCGCCGCTGCGCGGCCAGGCCTGCCAGGGGCCGATCTCGACCATCCCCAGCAGCGGCCGCCCGGCCACCGCCAGATGGGCGGAGGCGAGACCCAGCCCGGCACCGAGCGCGATCACATAGGCCAGATGGACGACGCGCAAGGGCCTGCCTTCGGAAGCGACCGTCGATGCGGGACGGCGGCGGGAATTGAACAAGCGGGTGGCGGCGCGTCAACACGCCGCCCGCACCATGCCTAGCGGATTGTCCGCTGCTCGGCCCCCGACGAGACGTCGCGGATGCCGACCTGGAGCGGTTGCCCGGCCCGGCGTGGGGCCTCGATCGTCTTGAACATCGCGCCCACGGAGGAGAGCACCTCGAAGGACTGCCGCGGCATGTGGCCGGCGCCCGGCCCGGCTGCGGAAACGATGGCGGCGGGCGTCTGCGCCTTGGCCACCGTCGCCGCCTTCGGATCGGGCGGGGCGACGCCGGGAATCGGCTTCAGTTCCAGACCCTGATGGGCGAACTGCATGATTTCCTTCCAGGTCATGGCCGGCAGGGAGCCACCAGTCATGTTGGCCGTCTCGGAAGAATCGTCGTTGCCGTACCAGACCGCGCCGACGAGGTTGCCGGAATAGCCGACATACCAGGCGTCCTTGTAGCCGTTGGTCGTACCCGTCTTGCCGGCGGTGACGACGCCCTCCAGCGCCGCACGCCGACCCGTTCCCTCGGTCGGCACCTTCGATAGCATGAAGTTGATGTCCTGCGCCACCTGCGTGCTCAGCACCTGGGCCGGCTCCGTCTCGTCGCGGTCGTGCCGGTAGATCACCTCGCCATGCGAGTTGCGGATCTCGATCGCGGCATAGGGTCGGGCCCGCCTGCCGCCATTGGCGAAGACGGCATAGCCCGCGGCCATGTCGATGACGGTGACTTCGGCGGCGCCGATCGGCAGTGACACCGTGTCGGTCAGTGGCGAGTTCAGCCCCATGGCGCGGCTGGTTTCGATGATCTTCAGCCGGCCGATGCGGGCGGCGCGCGCGACATGGCTCTCGCCGGTGGCCTGGCCGAGCGCGATCGACATCTGCACCGGGATCGTGTTGATCGACTTCGCCAGCGCCACCGTCAGCGGCATCGAGCCGGCGAAGGAGCGCCCGTAATTGTTGGGGCACCAGTTGCCGATGCAGACCGGCCGGTCTGTGACGATGCTGTTCGGCCTGTAGAGCCCCGCCTGCATCGCCGCCGCATAGACGAAGGGCTTGAAGGAGGAGCCGGGCTGCCGCAGGCTCGCCGTCGCCCGGTTGAACTGGCTCGCGCCGTAGTCGCGTCCGCCGACCAGCGCCCTGACCGCGCCGTCGGTCTCCATGATGGCGGTGGCGGCCTGCTTGGCGCGATAGCTCGGCCCGTGCTGGCGCAGGATGGATTCGATCGCCTCGTCCGCCCGCTCCTGGATGGCCGGGTCGTGCGGCGTCTTCACCGTCAGAACCCGCTCCGGGCCGATCTTGCCGTCGTCCGCGAGACGGCGGATCTCGTCGAAGGCCCAGTCGAGATAATAGTCCGGGCTGGAGTCGCGGCGCCGGTCGATCGGTGTCGCCGGATTGCGCTTGGCGCTGTCGACCTGGCCCGCCGTCATGAAGCCGGCATCGACCATGGCGTTGAGCACGTCATTGGCGCGGGCGCGCGCCGCCGGCAGGTTGACATGGGGCGCGTACTTCGTCGGCGCCTTGAACAGCCCGGCCAGCATCGCGGCCTCTGCCAGGGTGACGTCGCGCACCGACTTGCCGAAATAGTATTCCGCCGCCGCCGCCACCCCGAAGGTGCCGCCGCCCATATAGGCGCGGTCGAGATAGAGCTTCAGGATCTCGTTCTTGGTCAGCCTCTGCTCCAGCCAGATCGCCAGGAAGGCTTCCTTGATCTTGCGGTCGAGCGAGCGCTCATTGGTCAGGAACAGGTTCTTGGCGAGCTGCTGCGTCAGCGAGGAGCCGCCTTGCACCACACCGGAGGCGCGCGCGTTCACCGTCACCGCCCGGAAGGTGCCGATCACGTCGATGCCGAAATGGTCGTAGAAGCGCCGGTCCTCCGTCGCGAGCACGGCCTTGAGCAGGTGGTCGGGCATCTCCTCGAGCGTCAGCGAGTCGTCGTGGCGCGCGCCGCGATGGCCGATCTCGACGCCGTAGCGGTCGAGGAAGGTCACGGCGAAGACCTGGTGCTTGAGCGCGTCCTCGCGCCCTTCGTGAAAGGCGGGGATGGCGAGGGCCAGCATCAGGAAGGCGCCGGCGATGCCGAGATTGAGCCCTTCGCTGATGCCTTCGACCGCCAGCCTCTGGCCGCCGCTGACGGTGAGGCGGTCGGTAGCACTGCGGATGCGCTCATAGACCTCGCCACCGCGGCGCGCCGCGCCCCACAGGCCGGCATCGACCCATGAATCGACCGCCAGCGCGAAGCGCTTCAATCGGGTCGTCCAGCCTGTCTTCCTGAACTCCATCGCCGTCCTGGGACCCCGCCGACAGCTGCCGTCCCGATCGACGGTGCCACGGTTATGCTACATTCCGGCCAGCCCGCTCTCATCATCCTGCCGGACTGGACATACATATCCTGTTGTCGCGCGCGTGCCAGAGGCCCGGCGTGAAATGCAGGGACAGCAGATTCCTTGCCACGGCGCCTGTCCCGTTTCGGGACGCTTTTGATACGCGGGCTGCGCGGCGGCGGATGCGCCGCCCGTGCTTCCCTCGGCCCGCCGGCCGTCGCATAAGGCCCCATGGTCAACGATCCCAAGCCCGACGAACCCTTCTGGCGCACCACGCCGCTCGAGGCGATGAACCGCGAGCAATGGGAATCGCTCTGCGACGGGTGCGGCCGCTGCTGCCTCGTCAAGCTGCAGGACGAGGATACCGGCGCGATCCTGGCCACCGATATCGGTTGCCGCCTGTTCGATGCCGGCACCTGCCGCTGCAAGGACTATGAGAACCGGTCCACCATCGTCCCCGATTGCGTCACCCTGACGCCGCATGACGTGCGCACGCTGCCCTGGCTGCCGCCGACCTGCGCCTACCGGCTGGTCGCGGAGGGACGCGATCTGCCCTGGTGGCATCCCCTCGTCTCCGGCGACCCTGAGACGGTGGTCGAGGCCGGTGTCGCGGTCCGCAATCGCGTCTTCGCCAGCGAGGACGACGTGCCCGACGAGGACGTGCCGGACCGCATCGTCGCCTGGCCGCTGCGCTGGCCGAAGAAGGCGAGGGCGCGCTGAGGCTTGGGAAACGCCCCTCCGAAGGCGTCGGCCGTATTGGCGCTTGGCAAGGGGCGCTCTGGTTCTTACATATGTGAGTAAGAAGCGGAGCGAAACCATGCGCATCACGTCGAAAGGCCAGGTGACGATACCGGCCGACATCCGCGAGCAGGCAGGCCTGCTGCCACATACCGAAGTCGAGTTTGATTTCGACGGCAGCGTCGTCCGGATTACACCCGCGAAGCCTGGCCGGAAGCCCACGCGCGGCGCCAGGCTCATCGCTCATCTTCGCGGCCGCGGCGACGTCCAGATGAGCACGGATGAGATCATGGCGTTGACGCGGGAGGGCTGAGTGCCTGCCGTTCTCGTCGACAGCAATGTTCTGCTCGATGTGATGACGGAAGATCCACACTGGTTCTCCTGGTCGGCCCGCGCCCTGGAACAGGCGGCCGACCGTTTCCGGCTCGTCATTAACCCGATCGTCTATGCCGAGGTGTCGACCCTCTATGCCCGGATCGAGGACGTCGACGCCGCCTTGCCAAGTGCCATGATCGACCGGGAGCCGATCCCTTTCGAAGCGGCCTTTCTCGCCGGCAAGTGCTTTCTCAGCTACCGGCGGCGCGGCGGCACGAAGCTGTCGCCATTGCCCGATTTCTTCATCGGCGCTCATGCTGCGGTGGCCGGATACAGTCTCATCACGCGGGATTCGTCGCGCTACCGGACCTATTTCCCGAAGCTCTCCCTGGTGGCGCCGGACGCTGCGCCGCTCGACGGCTGACCTCGCCGGATCGGGTGGCCCTTCGGCTCATTGATTGTTCATGCGCTTTTCGGCATGACCACGCCGCGATGCCGTGTTGCGGCGCACGCGAACCATTCGCCGGCCGCTGCGTTGGTGCGCGGTCTGGATGATGTGAAGGGGCTGGGACGATGGCTGGCGGGAAGTGGGTCTACACCTTCGGCGATGGCAAGGCCGAGGGCGAGGCGGGCATGAAGAACCTGCTCGGCGGCAAGGGGGCCAACCTCGCCGAGATGAGCAATCTCGGCCTGCCGGTACCGCCCGGCTTCACCATCACCACCGAGGTCTGCACCTGGTATTACGACAACGGCAAACAGTTTCCGCCGGATCTCGAGGCGCAGGCCCAGGCCGCGCTCGCCGAGATGGGCCGCCTGACCGGAAAGACTTTCGGCGACCCGGCCAATCCGCTTCTGGTGTCGGTTCGCTCGGGCGCCCGCGCCTCGATGCCGGGCATGATGGACACCGTCCTCAATCTCGGCCTGAACGACGTCACCGTCGAGGCGGTGGCCAAGGCCTCGGGCGATGCCCGCTTCGCCTGGGACAGCTATCGCCGCTTCATCACGATGTATTCCAACGTCGTGCTCGACGTCGATCACGGCCATTTCGAGGAGGCGCTCGAGGACTACAAGGAGCGCAAGGGCCTGCATCTCGACACCGATCTCGGCGCCGAGGACTGGAAGGTCCTCGTCGGCAAGTACAAGGACATCGTGAAGAAGGCGCTGGGTAGCGACTTCCCGCAGGACCCGCGCGACCAGCTCTGGGGCGCGGTCGGCGCCGTCTTCTCCTCCTGGATGAATGCGCGCGCGATCAAGTATCGCGAGCTCAACAACATCCCCGCCGCCTGGGGCACGGCTGTGAATGTCCAGTCGATGGTGTTCGGCAATATGGGCGACACCTCGGCCACCGGCGTCGCCTTCACGCGCAACCCGTCGACCGGCGAGAACGCTCTTTACGGCGAGTTCCTGATCAACGCGCAGGGCGAGGATGTCGTCGCCGGCATCCGCACCCCGCAGGACATCACCGAGGCCGCCCGCAAGGAAGCCGGCTCCGACAAGCCTTCGATGGAGAAGGCAATGCCGGAGGCCTATGCCGAGCTCTGCCGGATCTACGGCATCCTCGAGAAGCATTACCGCGACATGCAGGACATGGAGTTCACCATCCAGGAGGGCAAGCTCTGGATGCTGCAGACGAGGTCCGGCAAGCGCACCGCCAAGGCGGCGCTGCGGATCGCGGTCGAACTCGCGCAGGAAGGCCTGATCTCGCAGGAGGAGGCCGTCGGCCGCGTCGAGCCCGGCGCGCTCGACCAGCTCCTGCACCCGATGATCGACCCCAAGGCCGAGCGCCGCGTGCTGACGACGGGCCTTCCGGCCTCGCCCGGAGCCGCAGCCGGTGAGATCGTCTTCAACTCGGACGAGGCCGAGAACGCCCGCAAGGCCGGCCGCAAGGTCATCCTCGTGCGCGTCGAGACCTCGCCGGAGGACATTCACGGCATGCATGCCGCCGAAGGCATCCTGACCACGCGCGGCGGCATGACATCCCATGCCGCGGTGGTGGCGCGCGGCATGGGCAAGCCCTGCGTCTCCGGCGCCGGCCAGATCCGCGTCGACTATGCCAAGGGCACGCTCACCGTCGGCCAGACCGTGCTCAAGGCCGGCGATGTCCTGACCATCGACGGCGGCAACGGCCAGGTGCTGCTCGGCGAGGTCAAGATGCAGAAGCCCGAGCTCTCCGGCGAGTTCGCGACGCTGATGGGCTGGGCTGACAAGGTTCGCCGCCTCAAGGTGCGCGCCAATGCCGAGACGCCGGACGACGCCCGCACCGCCCGCGAGTTCGGCGCCGAGGGCATCGGGCTGTGCCGCACCGAGCACATGTTCTTTGAGGCCGACCGCATCCAGTCCGTGCGCGAGATGATCCTCGCCGCCGACGACAAGGGCCGCCGCGCCGCGCTCGCCAAGCTCCTGCCGATGCAGCGCCAGGACTTCGTCCAGCTCTTCACCATCATGAGCGGGCTGCCGGTGACGATCCGCCTGCTCGACCCGCCGCTGCATGAGTTCCTGCCGCATGGCGAGGCCGAGATCGCCGCCGTCGCGCAGGCGCTGGGCGTCACGCCCGAGGCGCTGAAGCACCGCGCCACCGAGCTGCACGAATTCAACCCGATGCTCGGTTTCCGCGGAGTCCGCCTCGCGATCGCCTATCCGGAGATCGCGGAGATGCAGGCTCGGGCCATCTTCGAGGCGGCGGTCATCGCCGCTCGCGAGACCGGCAAGGCCGTGATCCCCGAGGTCATGGTGCCGCTCGTCATGGGCGTCGCCGAGCTCGATCTCGTCAAGGCGCGCATCGACGCCATGGCCAAGGAGGTCATCGCCGAGAGCAAGGTCGAGCTGACCTATCAGGTCGGCACCATGATCGAATTGCCGCGCGCCGCGCTGCGGGCCGAGGAGATCGCCAAGAGCGCCGAGTTCTTCTCCTTCGGCACCAACGACCTCACGCAGACCACGCTCGGCATCTCGCGCGACGACGCCGCCTCCTTCCTCGGCGCCTATACGGCCAAGGGCATCCTCGCGGCGGATCCGTTCGTAACGATCGACCAGGAGGGCGTCGGCGAACTGGTAAAGCTCGCCGCCGAACGCGGCCGCAAAGTCCGGCCCGACATCAAGCTCGGCATCTGCGGCGAGCATGGCGGCGATCCCGCCTCGATCGGCTTCTGCGAGAGCGTCGGCCTCGACTACGTCTCCTGCTCGCCCTTCCGCGTGCCGATCGCGCGGCTCGCCGCCGCCCAGGCGGCGCTCGGCGCGGTGCGGGCGAAGGAAGGCTGAGGCGGGGCAGCGGTGCGGCGCCTCGCCAGGGCATCGGCACGCCAGGGCGCCATTCGCCTCGCGGCGGTTGATGGCGCCGCCTACCGCCTCGCGACCGCCTGAGCCGCCAGGACGGCGATCTGACGAAGCCGCGCCTCATAGGTTTCGAGCGAAGGCTGCGGCCCCATCTTCGCGCCGATCGCGGCGTGGGCGATCGTCTCGACGATCTGTCCGGGCGCCAGGGCGCCGAGCGCGATCTCCTGCGCGGCGGCGGCCTGAGTGAGAAGGGCCGTCGCGTGGTTGCAGAAGATGTGCTCGAAGGCCTGGGCCTCCCGCGTCGCGATGCTGGCCATCACCGTCTTGAGCTCGACCAGATGCTCGCCATCGCCGAAGGCCGCATAGCCGGCGCCGAAATGCGCGAGCATCAGCGCTGAAAGCTTGTCGGGGAAGGGCAGGGGCTCCGCCATCACGGCTTCGCAGCGGGCGGCGACCTGCGCCAGAAACCGCGCCATCATCGCCCGGAAGACGTCGTCCTTGCCCCTGAAGTGCAGATAGATCGTCGCCTTCGCGAGACCGGCCTCGCGCGCGATGTCGTCCATCGAACTGCGCTTGAAGCCATAGCGCGCGAACCGTCGCAGCGCGGCATCGGCGATCTGCTCGATCCGGGTCACCGCCTCGTCCGGCGGAGCCGGGGCACATTCTCGTGATCCGTCCATTCTCACTCTTGACGAATTCCAGCCTTTGCGCGATCTACCAAATGGACTGGATCAATCCAGTGAGTCCATTTTTTTGTTCGACCACGTTTGTGGTCGCCGTCAGACGCTATGCCGGATCGGGTTCGCAGATAACCCCCGTGGCAAGACGACGTTCCGCTTCTTCACATCGCATGTCCTTCGCGAGGCAACCATGGCCCATACACTCACCGTCAATGGACGCACCCACAGCGTCGATGTCGACGACGATACGCCCCTGCTCTGGGCGATCCGCGACAATCTCGGCCTGACCGGCACCAAATTCGGCTGCGGCATCGCCCAGTGCGGCGCCTGCACGGTCTGGATCGACGGGCAGCCCGTTCGCTCCTGCGTCACGCCCGTCTCGGCGGTCGACGGCAAGGTGACGACGATCGAGGCGCTCGACAGCAAGGAGGCGAGGGCGGTCCAGGCCGCCTGGGACACAATCGACGTGCCGCAATGCGGCTATTGCCAGTCCGGCCAGGTCATGAGCGCGGTGGCCCTGCTCACGGCCAACCCCAAGCCCAGCGACAGCGACATCGATGCCGCCATGAACGGCAACATCTGCCGCTGTGCCACCTATGCCCGCATCCGCACGGCGATCCACGCCGCGGCCCGCACCCTGGAGGGCTGATCATGACCGCGCACGATCTCACGCTCTCGCGCCGCTCGCTGCTGGCCGGCGCCGGCGGCCTCGTCATCGCCCTCCACCTCCCCAAGGCGGCCCGCGCCCAGCAGGCGGCCGGGGCCGCGACCTTCGCGCCCAACGCCTTCATCCGCGTCGCCGCCGACAGCAGCGTGACCGTTATCGTCAAGCACATCGAGTTCGGCCAGGGTCCCTTTACCGGGCTCGCCACGCTCGTCGCCGAGGAGATGGACGCCGACTGGAGCCAGATGCGGGCGGAGCACGCCCCTGCCGACGTCAAGCTTTATGCCAATCTCGCCTTCGGCGTGCAGGGCACCGGCGGCTCGACCGCGATGGCCAACTCCTTCGAGCAGATCCGCAAGGCGGCCGCGACCGCCCGTCTGATGCTCGTGCAGGCCGCCGCCCAGGCCTGGAAGGTGCCGGCCGGGGAGATCACCATCGAGGCGGGCGTGCTGAAGCATGCTTCGGGCAAGCAGGGCCGCTTCGGCGACTTCGCCGAGGCTGCCGCCAAGCTGCCGGCGCCGGCCGACGCTCCGCTGAAGCAGCCCGCGCAGTTCAGGTTCATCGGCAAGGAAGGTGCGGTCAGACGCATCGACGGTGCCGACAAGGCCCGTGGCAAGGCGCAGTTCACCATCGACATCGCCGCGCCCGGCATGCTGACCGTCGTCGTCGCCCGGCCGCCGCGATTCGGCGGGAAGGTGGCGAGCTTCGATGCGACGGAGGCCCTCAAGGTCAAGGGCGTGGTCGACGTCAAGCAGATCGGCTCCGGCATCGCCGTCTACGGTCAGGGCATGTGGCCGGCGATCAAGGGGCGCGAGGCGCTGAAGGTTACCTGGGATGAGAGCGGAGCCGAGACACGCGGCAGCGCCGAGATCGTCGCCGCGTATCGCGCGCTCGCCCGCACGCCCGGCACCGTCGCCGGGAGCCATGGCGATGCGCAGGCCGTTCTCGCCAAGGCGGAGCGGGTGATCGAGGCGGAATACGTCTTCCCCTATCTCGCCCATGCGCCGATGGAGCCGCTCGACGGCTATCTGGAATGGAATGCGCAGGGCGCGCTCGCCCGCTTCGGCAGCCAGTTCCAGACCACCGAACACCAGACCATCGCCACGATCCTGGAACTGCCGCCGGAAAAGGTGAAGCTCGAGACCATGCTGGCCGGCGGTTCCTTCGGGCGGCGTGCCCAGGTCAGCCAGCATCTGGCGGCGGAACTGGCGATGTGCGCCAAGGCGATCGGCCCCAACCGGCCGGTCAAGCTGGTCTGGACCCGCGAGGACGACCTGACCGGCGGCCATTATCGTCCGCTCTTCGTCCATCGCCTGCGCGGCGCGGTGAAGGATGGCAGGATCACCGCCTGGACCAACAGCATCGTCGGCCAGTCCTTCTTCCTCGGCACGCCCTTCGAGGCGATGACGGTGAAGAACGGCATCGACGCGACGATGGTCGAGGGCGCCGATGAGCTGCCCTATGAGATCGCGGATTTCCGCTGCGAGGTTCACACCGCCAAGGTCGGCGTTCCGACTCTATGGTGGCGCTCGGTCGGGCACACCCACACCGCCTATGCGGTCGAGTGCTTCATCGACGAACTGCTCCATGCCGCGGGGCAGGACCCGGTGCAGGGCCGTCTTGCCCTGATGGGTAAGGAGCCGCGGCTGGCTGCCGTGCTGAAGGCTGTCGCGGAACTGGCGAAATGGACCGGCCCAGACGCCGGCAACGGCCGGGCCCGCGGCGTCGCGGTGGCGGAGAGCTTCGGCTCCTTCGTCGCCCAGATCGCCGAGGTCTCGATCGGTCCCGACGGCGAGCCCAAGGTCCACAAGGTCTGGTGCGCGATCGATTGCGGCATCGCGGTCAACCCCGACGTGATCCGCGCCCAGATGGAAGGCGGTATCGGTTTCGGCCTCGGCCATGCCCTCTATGGCGAGATCACGCTCGACAAGGGCAAGCCGGTGCAGACCAATTTCGACAGCTACCGCTCGCTGCGCTTCCAGGAGATGCCGCAGGTCGAGGTCGCGATCATCGCCTCCACCGAGAAGCCGACCGGCGTCGGCGAGCCCGGCGTTCCGCCGATCGGTCCCGCCGTGGCCAATGCGCTGGCCCGCCTCGGCCGCGACCGCCCGCGCCAGCTGCCGATGGTCGGCGGGACGGTTTGAGCCGACAACCGGCGCCGGCAACGGCATGGCCAATCGCCGGCAGGCTCGCGAGAGCCTGCCGGCTTTCGCATGCTCGTCCCGCCCTCGCTGGACCCGCGTTGCCTTTTGTGCTAGGCATCTCCATGTAAGACGAGATGCGGCCGGGTTCTGGCCATCATCCGCGCGGTCCTCTTCGGTCGGCGGCCACGATTCAGATCCACCACACATCGACTACGAGACCATGGCAGGCGTCCGCGCGCCGCGCCGTGTCTTCGCTTCTATACGCGGATCTGAAACGCAAGGACGACCCACATGAACAAGGGCACCGTGAAGTGGTTCAACGCCACCAAGGGTTACGGCTTCATCACCCCTGAGAACGGCGGGCAGGACGTGTTCGTCCACATCTCCGCCGTCGAGCGCGCCGGGCTGCGCGAGCTGGTCGAAGGCCAGGTCGTGTCGTTCGAGCTCGTCGCCGATCGCAAGACCGGCAAGTCCTCGGCCGGCAACCTCGCCGTCGCCTGAGGCCTGAGACTCCCCAGGCCGGCCCCGTGCCGGCCTGGTTCACACACGACACCTTCCGGCGCTGTGGCTTAGCGGTTCGCCGGCAGGAAAGAGCAATAGACAAAGGCCGGGCGCAATCCGGCGGCACAGCCGATACCCACATGTGCCCCTTGCGTCACGGCGTCCGGAAAGACCTGTTTTGACCCAATTTACCGACCTCGGCCTGGCCGAGCAGCTTCTCAAGGCGCTCGCCTCCGAAGGTTACACCACGCCCACGCCGATCCAGGCCCAGGCGATTCCCCCGATTCTCCAGGGCCGCGACCTCCTCGGCGCCGCCCAGACCGGCACCGGCAAGACCGCAGCCTTCTCGCTGCCGCTGATCCAGCGCCTCGTGAGCCAGCCGCGCCGCGTCGAGACGCGCTCGGTGCGTGCGCTCATCCTCTCGCCGACCCGTGAACTCGCGGCCCAGATCGAGACCTCGATCCGCGCCTATGCCCAGTTCACCACGATCAAATCGGCCGTGATCTTCGGCGGCGTGCCCGTCGGCAAGCAGATCCGCGCGCTCGGCCAGCATGTCGACATCCTCGTCGCCACGCCCGGGCGCCTGCTCGACCTCGTCGACCAGCGCGCCGTCTCGCTGCGCGAGATCGAGTATCTCGTCCTCGACGAGGCCGACCAGATGCTCGACCTCGGCTTCATCCACGCGCTGCGCCGCATCGCCACGCTGATCCCGAAGAAGCGCCAGACGCTGCTGTTCTCGGCGACGATGCCGAAGCCGATCCGCGAGATCGCCTCCGCCTATCTGAGCGATCCGGTCGAGGTCTCGGTCGCGCCCGTGGCGACGACGGCGGAGAAGATCGACCAACGCGTCGTCTTCACCAATCCGGGCGACAAGCCTGCGCTGCTGGCAAAGACCCTGAGCGTGCCCGAGATGGAGCGCGCCATCGTCTTCACCCGCACCAAGCACGGCGCCGACAAGGTCGTCCGCCAGCTCGAGGTCTCGGGCCTCAAGGCGGCGGCGATCCACGGCAACAAGAGCCAGGGCCAGCGCGAGCGGGCGCTCGGCGCCTTCCGCGACGGCGAGCTGCGCATCCTCGTCGCCACCGACATCGCCGCCCGCGGCATCGATGTCGACGGCATCAGCCATGTCGTGCAGTTCGACCTGCCGAACGTGCCGGAGACCTATGTCCACCGCATCGGCCGCACCGCGCGCGCCGGCGCCTCGGGCGTGGCGATCGCCTTTTGCACGCCGGAGGAGCGCGGCGACCTCGCCGCGATCGAGAAGCTGACCCGTGTCGCCATCACCCCGATCGGCGAGGTTCCCTACTGGGACGGCCGCATCCCGAAGAAGCCGCCCCAGAACCAGGGCCGCGGCGGGCGCGGACAGCAGGGCGGCGGCGGTCGCGATCAGGGTCGCCCGCATGGCGAGCGCTCGGGCCGTCCCCTGGGCGGCAAGCCGGCCCATGCCGGCGCTCCGCGCGCCGAGGCCCCCCGCAACGACCGCCCGCAGCGGGCCGAAGCGCAGGGCCAGCGAAAAGACGCCGGTTCCGCCAAGGAAGGGCTTGGCGGCGTCGCGTTCTTGCAGCAAAGAACACAGCAACCACGCACCAACGGCGCCCGGCGGCGCGCGAACTGACGCGCAACACGCTTGAGCGGGGCGGGATCGCAAGCCGCGGTCCCGCCTCAGCGCCCACGGGCACACGAAGGACGACAGAATGGCTAAGGAAGAACTGCTCGAATTCGACGGAACGGTGGTCGAAGTGCTGCCGGACGGCAATTACCGGGTGAAGCTCGACAACGACCACGTCATCCTGGCCTATGCGGCCGGCAAGATGAAGAAGAACCGCATCCGCACCATCGCCGGCGACCGCGTGGTCGTCGAGATGTCGCCCTACGACCTCGATCGCGGCCGCATCAACTTCCGCCAGAAGACCGCCGGCCCCGCGCCCAGCGGCCCGCCGCGCAACCAGAACTTCCGCCGGCGCTGAGCCGCCTCATGCGGTTCACGCGCGTCGAGCTCGTCTTCGTTACTTTCGGCGCGCTTCTCGGCCTCCTCGTCGCGCTCGTCTTCAAGGCCGGCTGGCTCGCGCCTTCGGCGGCCTTCCCGCCCTTCATCTTCGTTCTGCTCGGCCTCGGCCTGAGCGAGATCGTGGCCGGCCTCGCGCTCGGCCGTTCACCCGGCGCGCTCGTCGGCATGCCCGCGCGCCTGCTCGCCTTTGTCCTCGGCGTCGGCGTGCTGGCGCTGTTGATGGGCGGGCTGGGCTAGGGCGCCTCGCTGCTGCGACGGCGACAGCCACCGCCCGCTATCGGAATCCACGACCGTCATCCTGGACAAGCCGCGAAAGCGGCGCAGGCCGAGATCCATCATAGGGCATTGTCGCGCTTTATGATGGATCCCGGCCGGCCTTCGGCCGCCCAGGATGACGGGGAGGGCGGCGTTGACGTATCGAACGACCCATAAAAAAAACCCCGGCGTGAGCCGGGGTTGAGTGGTCTTTTCCGTAGTCAAAGGCAGTCAGTACGCAAACGTCTCAAGTCAAAACTCAGTAGCCGGCCTTCTGCCAGTGCTGCGAGCCGGGGCTCACGAGCACCTTGCGATGGCGGGTTTCGTATTGCGCCGGCACGGTCTCGTGCAGCACCTGGGTCGGCCGCACCATCACCTTGCGCTGGCGCTGGGTGTAGACGGCGGGGATGGTTTCGTATTCGACGCGGGCGGGCGAAACCTCGACGGTGCGCTGGCGGTAGCCGTACTGGGGCTTGTCATAGACCCAGCATCCCGTGGTGCGGCCATAGGCGTCGGTGGTGACCTCCCAGCGCTTGCCGCCGGACGAGATCAGGACCTTCTCCTGGATCGAGGAATACTGCGCCGGAACGTGATGCGGGATCTGCCGCGCCGGCTGGATCATCACCTTCTCGGTGACGTAGTCATATTCGGCCGGCACGATGCGGCGATAGGTCTTGGCCGGCCGCACCACCTGCGTCTCGGCGATCGTCCCGTAAACCGGCGGGGTTTCGACGAGGTTGTAGCAGGCTGCGCCGTGGCACGGCGCCGGACGGCAGGAGGAGCCGTAGCAGCCGCCGGCCTGGGCCGGGGCCGCACCCAGCAGCAGAGCCGCCGAGGCGGCGGACGCCGCGAAAGCCGAAATGCCGAGAGACTTCTTCGCCATGCTCAGAACCTGTCCCCACCCGCGGCGCCAGAGGCCGCTCTGTGAGGCGGAGAAAGCCGGGAAACAGTGATGAACGCAAGGTAAACGCCAAAACAAGGTAAAATTAACCACGCCCCGCGAGGGCCACCCGTTCATGCAGTTTGACGTTGCGTGAAGCCAAAGCGGAACATTTGAATGGCTTTTCGACGCAAATCACGCGGATGCGCCCCCTTTAACGGCCCTTGATCAGCGCCGCGACCCTCTCGGCCGCAGCGTCGCGTTCCGCATCGGCCGCTGCCGCGGCAGCCCGGATCTCGTCGCCGCTGCGCGCCTCGATCGTCACGGAAGCGCGGTAGACCGCCTCGCCGGCCTCGTCGTCGAGACTGACCGAAAGGGCCGCCTGCTTGGCCCGCGGCAGCACCTCGACCGCCATGTCGGCGAGTGCGAGATGGGCGTCGTCAGCCGCGCTCTTCGCGTCGGGAAAATCGAGCGGCTCGGGCTCGCGCTCGGGGCCGGACCCGTCGTCGCTGGTGATGAAATAGCGCGGCATGTCGCCTCCCTCCGGGGAGGCAACGTCTCGTCGCCGGGGCTGTTCCGGCCCAGACGGCTCTTGCCCGGTCTCAGGAGCGGGCGAAGGCGACGATCAGGTAGAGCCCCGTCCAGACCGTGGCATAGGCACCCAGCCACAGGCCGCGCTCACCGCGCGTGCCGCCGAGAGGCTGTCCGCCCTCGACGCGCAGCACGGCGCCCGCGCAGAGCAGTGCCACGATCGGCCAGAAGCCGAACAGCAGCATCACCGCGTGGATCGAGAAGGACAGCACCGAATGCCCGCCGCCCCAGAGCGAGAATAGCGGCATCGCCGAAAGGAAAGGCCAGGCGCAAAGCACGGGCAGAAACAGCGACCACGCCAGAATGCGGCCGATCTCGGCCTTCAGCGGCGAACTCAAATCCGGCATCATCCATCCCACCCGTTTCCGTAGCGGCAGGATAGGGAGCGGCGCCGGCAAACGCCACGCGGCCGTCCGCGACATATTGGCGGGGAGGGGCGAGGTGACAAGACTACTCGATCAGTAGGCAGCCGTCCGCCCGGCTGCCCACTCGCCTCACGTCTGCCCGGGCCGCAGCTTGTAGAAGATATGCTGGCCGATCGTGTCCATCTTCTTGAGCTTCTTGGCCCAGTAGGGGCGGACATACTGCGCGTGATAGTGGGTCGAGGCGCCGACCTCCGGGAGGTAGGTCGTGCCCTCATAGACCTCGCGGGCGATGCGGACCGCGTCGCGCCAGGGGCCGGGCTCGGTGATGCGCAGCGACTTGCCCTCGCAGGTGAAAGTGAACTGGCAGGCCAGATAGCGGTGGCTGTTCTGGTAGACCACGCCGCAGACGCTGTCGGGATAGAGCGGGCTCTTGACCCGGTTGAGCACGACCTGCGCCACTGCGGCCCGGCCCTCGTCGGACTCCGAGCGCGCCTCGAAATAGACTGCCTCCGCCAGGCAGCGCTGCTGGCGCGCCATGTCGGCGGCGGGAATGAGCCCGGTATAGATCTCGCGGGCGCCGCTCTCGGGCAGCGCGCCGCGCCGCAGCGGCGAGGCGGGTGCGCGCGCCAGCAGGCCGGGCCGCTCCGGCGCGGGCGGCAGCAGCGCCGGCACCAGCGTGGTCACGCTGTAGTTGACGGCGGGCGTACTCGAGGTCTGGGCCGTCGGGGCGCCCACGGCCGGCGTCGCGCCGTCGATCGTGCGCGGGACATTGCCATAGGGCGAGACGCCCGAGGCCGCGAGCGCGTCCGGCGAGGCATCGGAGAGGGCGGGGTCGGTCAGCCCCTGGTCGTCGGCATGCGGCTCGAAGCCGAGCGGCGGCCCGGTGATGGCCTCGGCCTGGCGCATCGCCTCGATCGAAAAGCCACCCGAGATCAGCCCCGGTTGGGTATCGCCGAACACGACCTGCTCGAGTTCGCGCGGGGCGCGGGCCGACAGGCTCGGCCTCAGGCGAGGCAGCGGATCGCCCTTGGCGGTCCGGTCGACCTCGGGGAAGCCCTTGGCGCTACGCTTCATCTCCTCGCGCGGCTGGCGCGGGTCGATGACGAAACGGCGCTCCGGATCGTCGAAACTGAGATGCGCCTTGAGGATCGACGAACTCAGCGACAGGCCGGGCAGGCGGAAGGCGCTGGCCGCGACGAGCAGCGAGGGGCCTTCCTCCAGCTCCGAGACCGGGCCGGGCAGGGTGCGGCCGAGCGCGGTCGCCGGCAGCGTGTCGAGGCCGGCATTCTGGCCGGCCGACGCAGTGAAGGAGACCAGCATGCCCGTGGCCAGCGCCCAGGGCGCGACCGTCGACAAGGCCCATTTCAGCCCGGTCGATCCGATGCGTCTCGTACGCCGGCGCAAACGCAGATGACTCAAAACCGCACACCCGTCCGAACACGAGGGGAGCGACCGGCGCGCGAACGGCACGCTTTCGCCTGATGCCGTTATCACCTCGGTAGGGTTGAGCGCGGGTTAACGGCGAGCAGAAGCCGGGCGAGGGCGGCTTCCAAATCAGTCGGCCTCCCATGCATCCGCGTGATGCGCCAGGCCACGAAATCGCGTTATCGTGGCGGGGTGTTCGGCGCTATCGTGCAGCCACACGTCAGCCCTGCCGGAGATGTCAGCCCATGAGCGTCGCCTCGAGCCCCGCCCCGGGGCGCAGCCATGCGCCCGAGATCATCGTCGCGGCGGGCTGCCTGATCGCATTGATCACCTTCGGCCCACGCGCCAGCGCCGGCCTCTTCCAGATTCCGATGACGGTGCAGTTCGGCTGGGGGCGCGACACCTTCGGCCTCGCGCTGGCGATCCAGAACCTGCTCTGGGGGCTGGGCGCGCCCTTTGCCGGCGCCATCGCTGACCGCTTCGGGATCGTCAAGGTGCTCTGCACCGGCGCGCTGCTCTATGCGGCGGGTCTCGTCATGATGGGGCTGGCGACGAGCCCGCTGCAGCTCCATCTCGGCGCCGGCGTGCTGATCGGCTTCGGCCTCTCCGCCTGTTCCTTCAATCTCGTGCTGGCCGCTTTCGGCAAGCTCCTGCCCGAATCCTGGCGGCCGATGGCGTTTGGCGCCGGCACGGCCGCCGGCTCCTTCGGCCAGTTCCTCTATCCGCCGATCGGCAACATCCTGATCGACCAGATCGGCTGGAACCAGGCGCTGATGGTCTTCGCGCTGACGCTGCTGCCGATCCTGCCGATCTCGATCTTTCTCTCGACGCGCAAGCTCGGCGGGACGGTCCAGGCCTCCGCCGCGAACCTGCCCAACCAGTCGATCGCCCAGGCGCTGGCCGAGGCCTTCCGCCACCGCAGCTATGTGCTACTCGTGCTCGGCTTCTTCACCTGCGGCTTCCAGCTCGCCTTCATCACCGTCCACATGCCGGCCTATCTGAAGGACATGAACCTGCCGGCCTGGGTCGGCGCCTGGACGCTGGGCGTGATCGGACTGGCGAACGCGGTCGGCTCGCTCTCCTCCGGCTGGCTCTCGACGCGCATGCCCAAGCGCCATCTGCTGGCCTGGATCTATTTCGGCCGCGCCGCCGCCATCGCCGTCTTCATCCTGCTGCCGCCGAGCCCGGCGACCTCGATCGCCTTCGGCATCGTCATCGGCCTGTTCTGGCTCTCGACCGTGCCGCCGACCTCGGCCCTGGTCATGCTGATGTTCGGCACGAAATACATGGCGATGCTCTATGGCTTCGCCTTCTTCTCGCATCAGGTCGGCGGCTTCCTCGGCGTCTGGCTCGGCGGCCTGCTCTACGAGGCCTTCGGCTCCTACATCGTCGTCTGGTGGCTCTCGGTCGCGCTCGGCATTGCCTCGGCGCTGATCAACCTGCCGATCGTCGAGAAGCCCGTCGAGCGTGGGCTGCCGCAGCCCGCCTGACGAAAGGCGCACGGCGCGTGGGGTTGCCGCGCACCGTGCGCTGCGTATCTGCTGCCGGAAACGAATTCCGGAGGATGCGCTCATGACCAGCTTCAAGGCCCTCGTCGCGACCAAGGGCGAGGCCGGCCCCAACCTCGCCTTCACCGATTTTGCCGAGAGCGATCTGATGGAGGGCGACGTCACCGTCCGCGTCACGCATTCGACGGTGAACTACAAGGACGGGCTCGCCATCACCGGCCGCGCCCCCGTTGTGCGGCGGTGGCCAATGATCCCCGGCATCGACTTCGCCGGCCGGGTCGAGACCTCGGAGCATCCGGAGTTCAAGCCGGGCGATCTCGTCGTGCTGAACGGCTGGGGAACGGGCGAGACGCATCTCGGCGCCTATGCCCAGAAAAGCCGGGTGAAGGGCGACTGGCTGGTGCCTCTGCCGGCAGGCCTCAACCCCGACGAAGCCATGGCGATCGGCACTGCAGGCTACACGGCCATGCTTTGCGTGCTGGCGCTGGAGAAGCATGGCGTGAAACCCGCCGACGGGCCTGTCGTCGTCACCGGTGCGGCCGGCGGCGTCGGCTCGGTGGCGGTCGCACTATTGGTTAAGGCCGGCTGGCACGTCATTGCTTCGACCGGACGGGCCGAGGAAGCGGAGTATCTCAAAGGCCTCGGCGCGGCCGAGATCATCGACCGGGCCGAATTGTCGGCGCCCGGCCGGCCCCTCGGCAAGGAGCGCTGGATCGCGGGTGTCGACGCGGTCGGCTCGCATACGCTGGCGAACCTGCTCTCCATGACGAAGTATGGCGGCGCCGTCGCCGCCTGCGGTCTCGCCCAGGGCATGGACCTGCCGGCCTCCGTCGCGCCCTTCATCCTGCGCGGTGTCTCGCTGCTCGGCATCGATTCGGTGATGTGCCCGAAGCCGCGTCGGCTCGAGGCTTGGGCGAGGCTCGCCAGCGACCTCGACCGCGACCGCCTCGCCCTGATGAGCACGCGGATCCCGCTGACAGACGTCATCGACACGGCCCGCGCCATCGTCGACGGCAAGGTGCGTGGGCGGGTGGTCGTGGAGGTTGGATAGGACCGTCAAGTCCATATCTCATAACGAGAGATTGACGGATTTAAAACTATAGGTTGTATTTCTTCCGCGGCGCTGCGGGGGAATCCAGTGATGCAACCGACGGTCTTGTTGAGCGCCCTGCTGCTGGCAGGGCTCATGGGCATGGTGGGACAGGGCGCGCGCACGGTCGTCGGCCTGAAGAAGCTGCACGACTTCAACGCCACCCAGGCCCCCGATCAGGCCACGACCTTTTTAGCGAGTCGCCTGGTGATCAGCCTCATCATCGGCTTCATCGCCGGGGTGTTGGCTGCGCTGGCGGTCGGCCTCGACAAGCTG
This sequence comes from Methylobacterium sp. CCH7-A2, assembly GCF_001557075.1. NCBI lineage: Bacteria > Pseudomonadati > Pseudomonadota > Alphaproteobacteria > Hyphomicrobiales > Methylobacteriaceae > Methylobacterium > Methylobacterium sp. CCH7-A2. The sequence goes on along the minus strand of NZ_LSKN01000076.1, from coordinate 44,944 downwards.
GCCGGGCCTGCGGGCGCGGCGGTCGAGGTTCTGCTGGGGCTCGCCGCGGCCGGCTATGCCGGCGCCGATTTCATCGAAGGGTTCATGTCCAAGGCGCCCGCCATCACGGGCGGTGCCGGCACGACAGGGACGGCGAGTACGGAACCCCCATCGACGACCACGAAGACGGAACCGCCCGCCACCGGGGCGTCCCAGCCGAGCGAGCAGGCCGACCGGCTGATCATGCAGACATCCCAGTTGAGCACGGAGATCGCTTCGCTGCAGTCGGTGCTGGCGACCAGCGCCGCAGCGAGTGGCTGGTCGAGCCTCTCGGCCGTGACGCAGGTCACGCCCGAACTCGTTGCCCGGCTGTTCGTGCCCGCGACGCCGCTGGCCAATATCCGCAACAACCTCCCGCATGTTCTGGCGGGACTGCGGTCCTACGGTCTCGCCGACCGCGACATGCTGCTGATGGCGCTCGCGACGATCCGGGCGGAGACGGAAGGTTTCGCGCCGATCGACGAGATGAAGAGCAAGTACAATACCGACAAGGCCCCGTTCGACCTCTACGAGCCGGGCACGCCTATCGGGAAGCGGTTGGGCAACACGCAGGCCGGCGACGGCGCCTTGTTCAAGGGGCGTGGTTTCATTCAGCTCACCGGCCGGGACAACTACACCCGCATCGGCACGCAGATGGGTATCGATCTCGTTGCCCAGCCTGCCCAGGCCAACCAGCCCCGCATCGCCGGCCTGATCCTCGCGCAATTCCTCGCGAACAAGGAGGATGCGATCCGCGCGGCTCTGGTGGCGGACGATCTCGCGCTGGCGCGCAAGCTCATCAATGGCGGCAGCCACGGGCTCGACCGCTTCAAGGATGCCTATGCCAAGGGGCTGGCGCTGATCCCGGAAGGCATCGAGATCTGACCCATGCGATGCGGGGCTTACCCCGTCCCCTCGAGCAGCCCGCGCTTCTTCGCCAGTTCGCCGCCGACATAGTCCATGAAGGCGCGCACGCGCGGGGCGTTGCGGATGTCGGGATGGGTCAGGATCCACAGGCCCGTCGAGAAATCCGGATCGGGCGGGAGCAGGCGGACCAGCGCGGGGCGTTGATCTGCGATGAAGCAGGGCAGAGGGCCGATGCCGAGCCCCTGCTCGACTGCCTCCGCCAGGCCGAGCACGGCCGAACTCTTGAGCGCGATCCGCTCCGGCGCCACCTTCTCGCGGACATAGCGCGCCGCCTTCACATGGCCGAGCGCATCGCCCAGCGCGACCCAGTCGCGCGCGAACAGGCTGTCGGGATCGCCCAGGCCGGCTGCGCCCTGAGCGGCGTTGCCATAGATCGCCCAGTTCAGCGTCGCCAGCCGGCGCCCGACCAGCGTTTCACCGGGCGCGTCGCTGGCGCGGATCGCGATGTCGGCGTCGCGCTTGGACAGGTTGAGCGCCTGGTTGCCGATCACGATGTCGAGCCGGATCGCCGGATGCAGGGCGCGGAAGGCGGCGAAGATCGGCAACAGCAGGTTGAGATAGAGCGTGTCGGTTGTGGTAATCCGCAATTCGCCCGAGGGCGCGAGGTCACGCCCCGCGAGCCGGCGGCTGAAGGCGGCGACGTCGTCCTCGACGCGGGCGGCCAGCATCGCCATCTCGACACCGGCGACGGTCGCGACATAGCCGGTCTTGCGCCGCTCGAAGAGCTGCAGCCCGACCTGCTCCTCGATCTGTCCGAGGCGGCGGAACACGGTGGAATGGTTGACGCCGAGCGCCGCGGCCGCGCCGGTCAACCCGTGATGGTCGGCGATGGCCTTGACCAGCCGGAAGTCATCCCAGGCGAGATTGGTGGTCATGGCGGGCCCCTGCCGACGGTCCTGGGCAGGCAATCCGAAATCTTGCAGGTGTGCAAGAGCGCGGGCGGCTTCACCGCGGCGCGGCGGCGCGCCTCAGCCGGTCGTTGATCGCCTCGCCCAGGCCGTGATCGGGGATCGGCGCGACGGCGATCACCGCGGGGCCGGCGGCATCGAGCGCCCGAAGATGGCCGAACAGGTTCGCTGCCGCCTCAGTGAGATCGCCGCCGGGGCTGAGATCGAGCGCAGGCGCGGCGCCAGCCAGCAGGGCCGGGTCGCTGCCGAAGCCGAGCCAGGCCTCGCCGGGGCGGGGAGCCTCCGCCTCGAGCCGGATCCGCGCCGCGGGCGCATAATGCGAGGCGAGCAGGCCCGGCGAGATCGGCGCCATGCCGGCTTCGCCCGCGAGCACGAGGGAGCGCCCGATCACGCCCTCGATCGCGGCGCGCGGCACGCCTCCCGGCCGCAACAGGCGGGGCGCGCCGTCGAGGCAGGCGACGATCGTGGATTCGACGCCGACCTCGGTCACGCCGCCGTCGAGCACCGCGTCGATCCGGCCGTCGAGATCGGCGAGCACATGGGCGGCGCTGGTCGCGCTGACCCGGCCCGAGCGGTTGGCGGAAGGGGCTGCGATGGGCCGCCCCGCCGCTTGCAGGATCGCATGGGCAAGCGGATGCGACGGCACGCGCAACGCCACCGAGGCGAGCCCGGCGCGTGCGAGATCGCTGACCTCGCAACCGGCGGAGACCGGCACCACCAGCGTCAGCGGCCCCGGCCAGAAGGCTCTTGCGAGCGCCAGCGCGTTGGCGTCGAACAGCCCCTGCCGGCGCGCGGCTGCGAGATCGGGCAGATGCGCGATCAGCGGGTTGAAGCTCGGCCGCTCCTTGGCGGCATAAATGCCGGCGACCGCCGTCCCCGAGGTCGCGTCGGCCGCGAGGCCGTAGACGGTTTCGGTCGGCAGCGCGACGAGGCCGCCCTCACGCAGCAATTCGGCGGCGCGCGCGACGCCGTCGGCATCGGGGCGCAGACGCTCGGTCACGCGGGGGGAGGGGGCATCCTGCGTCACGGGAATTGATGTCTCCATGGCTCCATCGCGGGGCGGTCGTGCCCGATTGACCCAAGACGGTTTACATATAAACTATATCGGCGCCGCAGCGGTGCCGTTCACGCAGCGCATGGCCTCGGGGATAGTTCCTCGCTACCATTGCGGCAACGCCAAAAGCGGCTGGCCGGGGCACGGCGCACGACCGGCCGATGTCACGAAAACAGAGGCGGCCGGCCGCGACAGTGGCAAGGCTGACGTCCAGGGAGACAACATCATGAGCTATCGCGCCCCCGTCGAGGACATGCTCGCCACGATGCGCCATGTGGCCGGCCTCGACCGGCTGATCGCGGATGGGCTGACGCCGGAACTCGACGCCGACATGGCCCAGGCTGTGCTCGACGAAGCCGCGAGATTCGCCGGCGACGTGCTCGCACCGCTGAACCGCGTCGGCGACAAGCACGGCTCCGTTCTGAAGGATGGCGCCGTCACCACCCCGCCGGGCTGGAAGGACGCCTATACGGCCTGGGCTGGCGCGGGCTGGAACGCGTTGCCGGCGCCGCCCGAGCATGGCGGCCAGGGCCTGCCGGCACTGCTGCAATCGGCCTGCATCGAGATGTGGAACTCGGCGGCGTTTGCCTTCGCGCTCGGCCCGCTTCTGACGGTCGGCGCCATCGAGGCGCTGCACGCCCATGGCTCGGAGCATCTCAAGGAGATCTATCTGCCGAAGCTCGTCTCCGGCGAGTGGATGGGCACGATGAACCTGACCGAGCCGCAGGCGGGCTCCGATCTCAATGCGCTCCGCGCCAAGGCCGAGCCGGTGGGCGACGGCACCTACAGGATCACCGGCCAGAAGATCTACATCACCTATGGCGAGCACGACCTGACCGAGAACATCGTGCATCTGGTGCTGGCGCGCCTGCCGGATGCGCCCGCCGGCACGCGCGGCATCTCGCTCTTCCTGGTCCCGAAATACCTCGTCAACGCCGACGGCTCGCTCGGCGCCCATAACGACCTGCGCTGCTCCGGCATCGAGCACAAGCTCGGTATCCACGCCTCGCCGACCTGCTCGATGGCCTATGGCGACAAGGGCGGCGCGATCGGCTGGCTGATCGGCGAGGAAAACCGCGGGCTGGCCTGCATGTTCACGATGATGAACAACGCCCGTCTCAACGTGGCGCTCCAGGGCGTCGCCATCGCCGAGCGGGCCTATCAGCAGGCGCTGCATTTCGCGAAGGAGCGCCGGCAAGGCACGGCCATCGACGCCCCAAGGGGCGCCCCGATGAGCCCGATCATCGTCCATCCCGACGTGCGCCGCATGCTGATGGAGATGCGCGCCAAGACTCAAGGCGCCCGTGCCATCGCCTATCAGGTGGCGGAGGCGCTCGACCGCTCGCATCGCGGCAGCGACGAGGCCGCCCGCAAGGCCGCTGCCGAACGCGCCGCGATCCTCACCCCCGTCGCCAAGGCCTATGCCACCGATATCGGCGTCGAGGTCGCCTCCACCGGCGTCCAGATCCATGGCGGCATGGGCTATGTCGAGGAGACCGGCGCTGCCCAGCATCTGCGCGATGCCCGCATCGCTACGATCTATGAGGGCACCAACGGTATCCAGGCGATCGACCTCGTGCTTCGCAAGCTGCCGCTCTCCGGCGGGCAGGCGGTGGCCGATCTGATCGTCGAGATGCGTGCCGTGGTGTCGGAGGTGAAGGCGGCCAATACGCCGGGCTTCGGCCACAGCGCGGCCCGGCTCGGCGCCGCCGTCGATGCGCTGGAGCGCGCGACGCGCTGGATGCTGGCGACGATGGGCAGCGACCAGAATGCCGTCCTGGCCGGCGCGACGCCCTATCTCAAGCTCTTCGCGCTCGCCCAGGGCGGCACGGGCCTCGCCCGCAAGGCGCTGGCGACCCGCTCGGAGGCACAAGGCGTGGAGGATCTCGCCACAGCCCGCTTCTTCGCCGAAATCCTGGCGACGGAAGCGCCGGCGCTCGAACTGGCGGTGACGGAAGGCGCGGGCGCGGTCGCCGACGCGGCGGCCGTCTTCGCCGCGTGAGCGAGGCGCAGCGTCTGCTCGCCGACCGCATCTGCCTCGTCGCCGGCGCCTCGCGCGGCCTCGGGCGCGGCATCGCCCGGGCGCTGGGAGAGGCCGGCGCCACCGTCATCGTCACCGGTCGCTCCAGCGAAGCCGGCCCGCGCACCGACAACCGCCCGGAGACCTTCGAGGACACCGCGCGCGAGGTCGAGGTGGCCGGTGGGCGCGGCCATCCCTATCGCTGCGACCACACCCAGGAACGGGAGGTCGACCAACTCGTCTCCTGGTGCCTGCGCCGCTTCGGGCGGCTGGACTGCGTCGTCGACGCCGTCTGGGGCGGCAGCGAGGGCTATGACGGCGAGCGCTATCCGGATGGCTCGACCTTCGGCGCGCCGTTCTGGCGCAGGCCCGTGGCGCGGCTGGGCCAGAGCTTCGAGAGCGGCGTCTATGCACAACTGCTGCTGGCGCGCGCGGTCGCGCCCGCCATGGTGCAGGCGCGCAAGGGGCTGATCGTCACGGTGGGCTTCGACACGGCCGGCGGCTATCTCGGCGACATCGTCTACGATCTGGCGCAGGCGGCGATGCACCGGCTGACGCTGGCGATGGCGCAGGAGCTCAAGCCCTTCGGCGTCACCGCACTCGGGCTCTCGCCGGGGCATGTCCTGACCGAGCGTGTCCGCGATGCCGGCCTGGCTCAACCGGGTAGCGAGACGCCGCTTTATGCCGGCCGCGCAGTCGCGGCGCTCCTGCAGGACGCCGAGGTCGCTCGCCATACCGGCGCCGTACTGCATGTCGCCGATCTCGCCCGGCTCTACGGCTTCACGGACCGGGATGGAACGCTGCCGCCGCGTTTCACGGTGCCGTCATGAGGTGCCGGTCATAGCGGTTTGACACGGGCGGCGGATGAGAGTTCCTGCCGCGCTCAGTCTGCAACCTGTGTCGCCCGAAGGTTCGTCCATGATCCTGATCCACGGAATCTGCCCGCAGTCGCGCGACAAGCTGCTGCACCGGACGGTGGAAGTCGATGCGCCGTTCCCGGCCGATTCCATCTGGATCGATCTGCTCAATCCGACGCAGGGCGAGGATGCGCGCGTCGAGAAGCATCTCGGTGTCTCGATTCCGACGCGTGAGGAGATGCACGACCTCGAGCCGTCCGAGATCATCTACACCGAGAACGGCGCGCATTACATGACCGCTCGCATCATCTGCCAGTCGGAGACGATCGTGCCGCGGCTGGCCGACGTCACCTTCATCTTGACCGACAAGGCGCTGGTGACGGTGCGCTATGACGAGCCGGGCGCCTTCAACATCTTCCTCAACCGCGCCACCAAGCCCGGCGGCTGCGGCACCCAGCCCGAGGCGGTGCTGGACGGGCTGATCGAAGCGATCGTCGACCGCGCCGCCGAAGTCCTGCGCGGGGTCGGCGACCGGATCGACGACGCGTCGCGCCGGATCTTCGCCGGCCGCGGACAGGATGTGGAGCAGGGCAGCGCCTATCAGGCGGTGATCCAGAAGATCGGCCAGTACGAGCACATCATCTCCAATGTCCGCGAGAGCATGGTCTCGGTGGAGCGCGTGCTGCTCTTCCTCTCGGCCAACTACACCCGGCCGAAAAAAGCGCAGACCGGTTTCTCGGCCGAATGGCGCGCCGCCGTCCGCGACGTGCAGGCGATCGAGGAACACGCCACCTTCCTCTCCAACAAGCTGCAATTCATGCTCGACGCCACGCTCGGCCTTGTTTCGATCGAGCAGAACAAGATCATCAAGCTGTTCTCGGTCGTCTCTGTGGCACTGATGCCACCGACGCTCATCGCCTCGATCTACGGCATGAACTTCAAGACCATGCCGGAGTTGGAGTGGCAGTGGGGGTACCCCATGGCGATCGGGCTGATGATCCTCTTCGCCGTGCTGCCCTACATGTTCTTCCGCTGGAAGAAGTGGCTTTAGCGCATTGGCCGGATGGCGGGGTCGCCACTCTTCCGGAGAGCCGGTGCGAGGACGATGGCTGGCGCGGTGTCCCGCGACCTCGATGATGCGGACGGATACCGATGACCACCCCCCAACTGCTCTCCGTCTCGCTGGTGGCGGTGATGATGGCTGCCTTCCTCTGGGGGCGGCTGCGCTATGACATCGTCGCCATGCTGGCCCTGCTGGCCGGCGTGGCGATCGGCATCATCCCGGCCGGCGAGGCCTTCAAGGGCTTTTCGGACGACATCGTCATCATCGTCGGCAGTGCGCTCGTCCTCAGCGCCGCGGTTGCGCGGTCACGCGTGATCGAGCGCGGGCTTACCCGCATCATGCCGTTGCTGGGGTCAACGCAGGCGCAGGTGGTGCTGCTGGTTCTCGCCGTCGCGGTGATGTCGGCGATCATCAAGAACATCGGCGCGCTCGCGATGATGCTGCCCATCGCCTACCAGCTCGCCCGCAAAGGCGGCCGGTCGCCCTCGGTCTTCCTGATGCCGATGGCCTTTGCCTCGCTGCTGGGCGGAATCGTCACCCTCGTTGGCACCTCGCCGAACGTCATCGTCGCGCGGGTGCGTGCCGAATTGGGTGGCGAGCCCTTCTCGATGTTCGATTTCACGCCTGTCGGCATCGTTGTCGCGCTCGCCGGTTGCGCCTTCCTCGCTGTCGGCTACCGTCTCCTGCCACAGGACCGGCGCGGCGCGGTCTCGCTCGACCAAGCCATCGACATCAAGGACTATGTGACCGAGGCGGAAATCGGCCCCAAATCGACACTCGCCGGCAAGACCGTCGCCGATCTGAAGGCGCTGGGTGGGGGCGACCTCCAGATCGTCGCGATCCTGCGCGATGAGCGGCGCCTGCAGGCGCCGCTGCCGGACGCCAGCCTGAAGGCTGGCGATACGCTGCTTCTGCGTGGCGATGCGGCGGTGCTGGAGCGGGTCGTGGCTGAAGGCGAACTCGATCTCGACGGTCAGCATCGGCCGACCGAGAAGGAGGATGCGCTCGATCCCGACCAGGTCAGCGAGGCGATCATCGGCCCCAATTCCGTACTGATCGGCCAGTCGGCGGGCGATATCGGGCTGCATGCCCGCTTCGGCGTCAACATGATCGCGATCAGCCGCGCCGGCGAACGCTTCACCCAGCGCCTGCGCGACATCCGGCTGCGCGCCGGCGACATCATCGTGATCCAGGGCGACGAGAAGCAGCTGCCGGAAAAGCTGATGGAACTCGGCCTGCTGCCGCTCGCCGACCGCGTCGTCTCGCTCGGATCGACCCGCAAGGCGGTGATGACCGTCTCGATCGTGCTGGCGGCGGTGGTGGTGCTGGCCGCGGGCCTTGCGCCGGTGCCGCTCACCTTCTTCGCTGCGGCCGTCCTTCTGATCACGTTGCGCTGCCTGCCTCTGCGCGAGGCCTATAGCAGCATCGACGCGCCGATCCTGCTGATGCTGGCGGCGCTGATCCCGGTTAGCGACACGCTGCGTTCGACGGGCGCCACCGATGTTTTCGCCGGCTGGCTCGCCCAGGTCGGGGCGGGGCTGCCGGGCTGGGGAGCGGTCGCGCTGATGATCGCGGCTGCGATGGCCGTGACGCCTTTCCTGAACAATGCTGCGACTGTCCTGGTGATGGCACCGATCGGCGCCGGCTTCGCCGCCAAATTGGGCTACAACCCGGACGCCTTCCTGATGGCCGTCGCGATCGGCGCGGCCTGCGATTTCCTCACGCCCATCGGCCATCAGTGCAACACGCTGGTGATGGGCCCCGGCGGCTACAAATTCAGCGACTATCCCCGGCTCGGCGCGCCCCTGTCGCTGATCGTGCTCCTGGTCGCCGTGCCGATGATCCTGCTGGTCTGGCCGCTCCAGGCGGGGTGAACCGGGTCGCGGCGTGGCGGCATGAAACCTCTCCGCTTCTTGTGCGTTGCAGCAATCCGTCCTATCCCGGTGCGGCCACCGCAACCCCTCCCAACCGACGAAAGGAGCGACGATGCTGGACAGGCATGAGGGCGACACCCTGCCCGAGGACGAGCGCGATCGTCCCGAACCCCAGACCGAAGCCGAGGCAACAGGCGAGACCGCGACGATCTCCGACCGCGACTACCAGGCCGGCTTCTGGAGCCCGCCGAACTGAGGCGGGCCACTGCAACAGGGCCGGCGCGGCAGGACCCGCACCGCGCCCGTCGACCCCCCGGTTGAAAAGCCACACCCGCCGGCCCACTTCCGTGGCCCGGCGGGGACGAGCCAACAGGGTGATCGGCAAAAGCGATATGACTGATAGCACGAGACGGCGGGCCCTGCTGCTCCGCAATCCGAAATCGCGACGCGGCGGCGAGTCGATCGACTCCGTACTGCGGCGACTGGACGAGGGCGGCATCGTCACCACTGTCGAAACATTCGAACATCTGCCCGAGATCGCCCGCGACATCGTGCGGCTGCGCGACACGGCGGATCTCGTCGTCGTCTGCGGCGGCGACGGCTCGGTCTCCTCCTCGGCGCTCGCGGTGATGGAAAGCGGCCTGCCCCTCGGCATCATCCCCATGGGCACCGCCAACGATCTGGCCCGCACGCTCGATCTGCCGCTCGACCCGGCGGAGGCGGCTGGCGTCATCGCAGCCGGGCTGACGCGGCCGGTCGATGTCGGCACGGTCAACGGCCATGCCTTCTTCAACGTCGCCAGCATCGGGCTCAGCAGCGACCTCGCCCAAGGGCTCGACCCGGCGCTGAAAAAGCGCTTTGGCCGCGTCGGCTATGCGCTGGCGGCGCTCAAGGTGCTGACGAAAGCCTCGACCTTCGCCGCGACGATCATCGAGAAGGGTCGCGCCACCCAGGTCGAAACCTATCAGATCGCGATCGGCAACGGTCGCCATTACGGCGGCGGCAATGTCGTGGAGCAGGATGCGGAAATCGACGATGGCTCGCTCGATCTCTACAGCCTCGAACTCAAGAATGTCTGGAAGCTCGCACTGATGCTGCGCTCCTTCCGCTCGGGCACGCATGGCGCCTGGCAAGAGGTGCGGACCGCCAAATGCACCGAGTTCACCATCCAGACCCGCAAGCCCATGCCGATCAACGCCGATGGCGAGATCGTCACGGCGACACCCGCGCTGTTCAAGGTTCATCCGAAGGCGGTGTCGATCTTCGCTCCGCCAGAGGGGTCGGAGCGGCCGGTCCGTCCGGCGCAGATGTATCACCGCTGACGGCAGGAGCCGTCAAGCCGCGAGCGTTGCCATCAGTTTCTCGACCTCGCGGGCGAGCCGCTGACTCTGCTCGGTCAGCTGGCGAGCCGAGAGGTGGACCTGGGCCGCGGCTTCGGTGGTGAGCTTCGCCCCGCCGCTGACCTCGCCAATGGTGTCGGCGACCTCGACAGTCAGATGGGCGGTCCGCTGAGCATTGCCGGAAATCTCCTGGATGATCACCGTCTGCTCGACGAAGGCCGCGGCCATGGATGCCGAGATCTCAGACATCTTGTCGATCATGTTGCCGACCTCGCCGATCGAGGCGACCGAGCTGCGCGCGGCCTCCTGCATATCGCTGACGAGCCCGGCGATGTCATGGGTGGCGCAGGCCGTCTGCGCCGCCAGCGCCTTCACCTCGGCAGCGACCACGGCGAAGCCGCGGCCGGCCTCGCCCGCGCGCGCAGCCTCGATCGTCGCATTGAGCGCCAGAAGATTGGTCTGCTGGGCAATGTCGGAAATGACGCTCAGCACCGATCCGATCCGCTCGGCCGCGCTGGAGAGCGACACCATGCGCCGGTCGGTCAGCCGCGCATGGTCCACCGCATCGCGCGCGAAGTGGCTCGAATCGTCGAGCTGACGGCTGATCTCGCCGACGGCGACTGAAATCTCCTCGGCGGCCACGGCCATCGAGGTGACGTGGGACGAGGCTTCCCGCGCCGCGACACCGACGAGTTCGGAGCGGTTCTGGGCTCGGCCGGCGGTCGAGGAGAGGTCGTCGGCCGCCGCTTCCAGCTGCATCGAGGCCGCCGCAACGCTGGCCACGATATCGCCCGCCGCGGCTTGGAAGCGCCCTGCCACGTCCTGCTGCAGACGTCGGCGCTCCAGCGCGTTGCGCTCCTCGATCGCGGCCATCTCCTGCCGGGTCGCGTCGGCCGCAATGAGCTGGCGGCGGAAATCTTCGATCGCGCGGGCGATGTCGCCGATTTCGTCGGAACGGTCGCACCCGCTGATCACGGTCTGGCGCTGGCCGGCGGATACGCGGGATACCTCTCCCGAGAGGGCCACCAGCGGCCGGGCGATGCTGCGTGCGGCCGCGATGGTGAAGAGAATGATCGCGACGAAAAAGCCGAGCTGGAGACTGAGATTTGTCCGCATCTCGCGCTGATGGAGCGCAATCCGGTCCCCCAGAAGACCGGCCAGACTGGTCTCGGCGACACGGCTCAGGGCTGACGACAGCTCGAACTGGCGCTCGATCGCTCGCTCCGCTTCGGTAACGAGGCGCACGAGCGGGGCGCTGTCCGGCTCCATCGCGATATGGCTGATCGCGGTGCTGACGGTGTGGCTGGTCTGGAGCAGGCTCATGGGCGCCTCGCCCAATTCGGCTAGGACGCGCCCCGCAGCGTTGCCTTCAATCGCCGAGGCGACGGCATTCTGCACGGCGTCGCGAACCCGCTCGAAACGGCTTGCGGCCGATAGCAGGATGGCGAGATCGCCGCGCGTGCCGAAGCCGGAGCGAAAAGGCTCCAGCGCCCGCCGCAGCGCGGCCGTGGCAGTGGCGGACTCGGGCAGAACCACACTGACGAGATACATCAGATAGTAGCTGTCGAGCTTCGGATCGAGGGTGAGATTGGAGCCGTCAGCGATCTTGACCAAAGCTGCCTGCGCCTGAGTCATGGCGGCGACCGGGTCGGGCCGGCTGGCTGCCCGCAGAAAGCTTTCGACGGCTTCGGTCGAGTTGAAGACGCCGTCATGGCGCGCCCGGATCGGCTCGAGCGCCGCGATCGTCTCGGGCGGCAGTCCGGTGGAGATGCGCGAGAGATCCAGCAGGAGGGGTGTCAGGGACTGAAGGTAACGGACCCCGTCGAGCTCGCGGCTGGCAAAGCTGATGTCCTTGCGGGCCTGATCGACATAGGACCACGTCATCAGCCCAAACGGGATTGCCACCAGCGTTAGCAGGCAGAGCAGCTTGCGGCTGATACGGAAATCGGCATAGCGGACAATGCCCATGCGTCTTGCGCCCGAACGACCGCGTCCCGATGCGGCCAGGCGATGACCTTACGGCAGAACAGCGCATATTGGGTTAACTCGACCGCTTTTCTTGGTGCAATCGCGACAGTCTGGCCAGTTTCAAGGCGCGGGCCTACGCTCCATCGCGCCGCCCACGCCGACGCTGCCGCCTTCCACCACCCGGGCCGTGATCCCGCCATGGCCGCGCACCGCGTTGTAGCCGCCGGGGCCGAGGATTTCCTCCATCCGCGAGCAGGGATGGCATTCGCCCGTCGCCTCCAGCACCGCGGAGCCGAGCCTGAAATGCCGACCCTTGAGGGCCGCGAGGTTGATCCCCGCGACGACGATGTTGCGGCGGAGCAGCTCGGGCGCGAGCGCATCACGGCCGAGATGCGAGGCGATTGCCGAGAGATGCTCGGCCTGGATCAGCGTGACGTGGCGGGCGCCGCCGGTGCGGCTGCTGTAGTGGTCGCCGATCAGGCCTTCGGTTGGATCGAGCTGCGCGGATTCGACCGCGAGCATGGCCTTCCGCCGCGCCGGACGCAGGCCGATCCAGACGACGCGCCCGGGGCGCAGCGGTCCGTCGATCAGCCGGGCGAGCGGGGAGGCGGGGTCGAGCGGCATCGCCCGCTCAATCCATCACGCGCGCCACCATCTCCTTCAGCGCGCCGGCGTCGCGCTCCAGCCAGCCCGGCACGGGCAGGCCCTTGGAGCGCAGGAACTCAGGGTTGAACAGCTTCGACTGATAGCGCGTGCCATAGTCGCAGAGGATCGTCACGATGGTGTGGCCGGGGCCGAGCTGCCGCGCCAGCCGGATCGCGCCCGCGACATTGACCCCGGACGACCCGCCCAGGCACAGCCCCTCATGCTCGAGCAGGTCGAACACGATCGGGATCGCCTCCGAATCCGGGATCTGGAAGGAGACGTCGATCGGCGCATCGACCAGATTGGCGGTGATGCGGCCCTGGCCGATGCCCTCGGTGATCGAGGAGCCCTCGGACTTCAGTTCGCCGGTCGTGTAGAACGAGTGCAGCGCCGCGCCCATCGGATCCGCCAGCCCGATGGTGATCTTCGGGTTGAAGCGCTTCAGCGCGATGCCGGTGCCCGCCAGCGTGCCGCCGGTGCCGACCGCGCAGATGAAGCCGTCGACTTGGCCCTCTGTCTGCGCCCAGATTTCGGGGCCGGTCGTCTCGATATGGCCCTGTCGGTTGGCGATGTTGTCGAACTGGTTGGCCCAGATCGCGCCGTTGGGCTCGGTCTTCGCCAGCTCTGCGGCGAGCCGGCCCGAGACCTTCACATAGTTGTTGGGGTTGACGTAGCCGACGGCCGGCACCTCGACCAGCGTCGCGCCTGCCAGCCGCAGCATGTCCTTCTTCTCCTGGCTCTGCGTCTCAGGGATCACGATCACGGAGCGATAGCCCAGCGCATTGCCGACGAGCGCGATGCCGATGCCGGTGTTGCCGGCGGTGCCCTCGACGATGACGCCGCCCGGCCGCAGCAGCCCCTTCGCCTCGGCGTCGCGGATGATGGCGAGCGCGGCGCGGTCCTTGACCGACTGGCCGGGATTCATGAACTCGGCCTTGCCGAGGATGGTGCAACCGGTCTGTTCGGAGGCCCGCTTCAGTTTGATGAGCGGCGTGTTGCCGATCGCTTCGATGACGCCGTCGCGGCTCGCCATATCCGGATTTCCCTGTTTGCTCCCAACCTGATAGGCGAAAGCGGCGGACGGGTCGACAGCCTCGCGTCGTCCGCCTCCCGAACGAAACAGGGCGATCGGCAGAGGCCGGCGCCGGAGAACGACTTGCCCCGATGACGCTCGCGATGAACGAGATTCTCTCCGTCGGCCGCCTCGGCCTGCGCGGCGACGGCATCGCGCAGACGCCTGCTGGCGACGTCTTCGTGCCCTATTCGCTGCCCGGCGAGACGGTGCGCGCGGTGCGCGACGGCGAGCGCGCGCAGCTGGTCGAGATCATCACACCCGCCGAAGCGCGCATCGCACCGATTTGCCCGCTCTTCACCCGCTGCGGGGGCTGCGCCGCCCAGCATATGTCCGAGAGCCTGTATCGCGAATGGAAGCGGCGGCAGGTCGAGACCACGCTGGAGCGCGCCGGTATCGCTGCGCCGGTCGCGGATATCATCGACGCGCATGGCGCTGGCCGCCGCCGCGTCACCTTCCACGCAAGGCGCGAGGGCGCCGGCATGCTCGTCGGCTTCATGGTCGCGCGCAGCCATGATCTCGTCGCCGTGCCGGCCTGCCCGGTGCTGGCGCCGGGGCTGGCTCGCGCGCCGGCCGCGGCCCAGCTCGTCGCCAACCGGCTCGGCGGCTCGAACAAGCCGCTCGACATCCAGGTCACGGCCTCCGAGGCCGGGCTCGACATCGACATTCGCGGCCATGGCCCGGCCGGCGAGAAGCTCAGGCTGTCCCTGACCGAGGCGGCCGAGCGGCTCGATCTGGCGCGGCTCTCCATGCATGGCGAGATCGTCGTCGAGCGCCGCCCGCCGCAGCAGCGCATGGGCAAGGCGATGGTCGCGCCGGCGCCCGGCGGCTTCCTCCAGGCCACAGTGGCGGGCGAGGAGGCGATCGGCGCGCTGGTGCTGGCCGCGCTGCCCGCCAAGGCCAAGCGCGTCGCCGATCTCTTCGCCGGTTGCGGGCCGATCTCGTTTCGCCTCGCCGAACGCGCCCAGGTGCTGGCCGTCGAGAGCGACAAGGCCGCGATCCTGGCGCTGACCCGCGCCGCGAGCACGACGCAAGCGCTGAAGCCGATCGCGGGCGAAGTGCGCGACCTCTTCCGCCGCCCGCTGCTGGAGCACGAACTGAACGGCTTCGACGCCGTCATCCTCGACCCGCCGCGCGCCGGCGCCGAGGCCCAGGCGCGGCGGCTGGCGGCGGCCAAGACCCCGACCGTGATCTACGTCTCCTGCGATGCGGGGAGCTTCGCGCGCGACGCCGCGATCCTGATCGCGGGCGGATATGCGCTGGAAGGCGTGACGCCGGTCGATCAGTTCCGCTATTCCGCCCATATCGAGCTCGTCGGCGTGTTCCGGCGCGCCAAGAAGAGCTGAGACCCCGGAGGCATCCGTGAGCGCATCCACCCTCGACGACATGGCCGCGATCGTCGGCGCGAAGAACATCGTCACCGATACCGACGCGATGGTGCCCTATCTCAAGGAATGGCGCGACCTGTTCCGCGGCAAGGCGCAGGCGATCGTGCGGCCGGGCTCGACGGAGGAGGTCGCCGAGCTCGTGAAGCTCGCCGCCCGCACCGGCACGCGCCTCGTGCCCCAGGGCGGCAACACCGGCCTCGTCGGCGGCCAGATCCCGATCGCCGAGGGCCGCGAAATCGTGCTCTCGCTGCAGCGCATGGACCGCGTCCGCAGCCTGGACACCGACAGCGACACGATGACGGTGGAGGCGGGCCTGACGCTGCAGAAGGCGCAGGAGGCGGCGGAAGCGGCCGGGCGCCTGTTCCCGCTCTCGCTGGCTTCGGAAGGCTCCTGCACCATCGGCGGCAACCTCTCGACCAATGCCGGCGGCACGGCCGTGCTGGCCTATGGCAATGCCCGCGAGCTCTGCATGGGCCTCGAGGTCGTCCTTGCCGACGGGCGGATCTGGAACGGCCTGCGCCAGCTCCGCAAGGACAACACCGGCTACGATCTGAAGAACCTCTTCATCGGGGCCGAAGGCACGCTCGGCATCATCACCGCCGCCGTGCTGAAGCTGTTCCCGCAGCCGGCGGCGCGCGCCACCGCCTTCCTCGCCGTGCCCGATCCTGAAGCCGCGCTTTCGCTGCTCAACGCCGCCAAGGCCGGCGCCGGCGGCACGCTCACCACCTTCGAGCTGATGTCGCGGCTGGGCGTCGAGTTCGTCCTGCGCCATGCCGCCGGCGCGCGCGACCCGCTCTCGGAGCCCTCGCCCTGGTATGTGCTGATGGAGGTCTCGGCCCAGTCCGCAAGCGGGCTCGACGAGGCGGTGGAGGCCTTCCTCGGCGAGGCCCTGGAGACCGGGCTGGTCACCGACGCGGCGCTCGCCGGCTCGCTCTCCCAGCGTGCCGATTTCTGGAAGCTGCGCGAAATGCTCTCCGAGGTGCAGACCTATGAGGGCGGCTCGATTAAGCACGACGTCTCGGTGCCGCTGCATGCGGTGCCGGCCTTCATCGCCCGCGCCTCGGAGGCGGTCACGGCGATGGTGCCGGGCTGCCGGCCGCTGCCCTTCGGCCACATGGGCGACGGCAACATTCACTTCAACGTCAGCCAACCCGTCGGCGCCGACAAGGCCGGCTTCATCGCGCGCTGGGAAGAGATGAACACGGCGGTCCACGCCATCGTCAGCGAGATGCACGGCTCGATCTCGGCCGAGCACGGCATCGGCCGCCTCAAGCGCGACCTGCTGCCCGGCGTCAAGGATCCGGTCGAACTCGCCCTGATGAAGACGCTGAAGGCGACGCTCGACCCGCAGGGCATCCTGAACCCCGGCGCCGTGCTGGCCATGTGAGATCCTACAGTTCGGGCGGGAAAGCGTTCCGACTGTTGGAACGGCAAGCCTGCGTCAGAACAGGCTGCCCTGACCGTCGTCCCTGGCACGCGCCGCCGGCTTGGCTCTGGCGGTAACGGCAAGGGACTTGGGCGCCTCCGCCGTGGCCGGGTCGAACGGCGCCTGCACCTCCGGGCCGTCATTCGCGACCTTGTTCACGGCGCTGCCGATCCGCACCATTTCCAGCAGATCCTCGGGCGGCGGCCGGAGCAGCGCGCTGTAGGTCTGGGTTTCGGTCGCAGGATCGAGCCAGGCGTCGAAATCGCGGGAATCGAGGATCACCGGGCAGCGATCATGGATCGCCGACATCAGCCCGTTCGCCGGTCCGTTGACCAACGCGACGGTGTCGATCTCCGAGCCGTCCTGCGAATGCCAGGTCTCCCACAGCGCCGCGAAGGCGAAGAGTCCGCGATCGCGCCGCCGGAACAGATAGGCCCTGTTCTCCGCCTGGCGGCCCTGGCCGAGGCGGTGCCATTCGTAGAAGCCGTCGGCGGGCATCAGGCAGCGACGCCGTGTCAGCGCCGCGCGGAACGACGGCTTCGTCGCGGCGCTCTCGCCGCGGATGTTGATGACGAGCGGGAAATCCCTGGCATCCCTCACCCAGCCGGGGATGAAGCCCCAGCGCATCAGCATGAACTGCCGTTGGCCCTCGTGCTGGCGCACCACCGGCACGGGCTGCGTCGGCGCGATATTGTAGCGCGGGGGAAAGTTCGGCTGCTCGGAATAGCCGAAGAGCGACCGCATCGCCGTTGGCGGCAGGGTGATGGCGTAGCGACCGCACATGCCGTCCATGTGGCGATGAAGCCCGGCCCGATCAACACTTTCTTTGGGTTTGCCGCCGCATGATCGCCCCTGGTTCGGAACATGAGACGACCGCCTCCGCGACCGGAGTGCGGGCCGAAGAAGAGGACGCCGGAGCGGATATGGCCAAGCATCCGCGCCTCTCGACGGACTATCTCAACCGCTATGCCGAAGCGCTGATGCTGATCGACCTCGCGGCAGACGATCCCGACATCGTGCGGGACCTCAAGGCCTGGCGCAGCCTTAGCTACCGGGAGCATTTCGAGACGTCGCCGCTGCGGATCGCACCGTCTGCGCTGGAAGCCTATGACCGCCTGGCGCCCGAGCGCAAGGCGGCTTTCGAAGATCTTTGCCGGGCCATGACGCGGCTCGTCACGACAGCGACGGCCCTTCTCGCTGACCGCACGGACCGGCTGGACGCCATCACCATCGTCGAGGTGGCGGGCGACGCGCTGCGCCGGCAGATCGCGCGGGCGACCGAATTCATCAATGCCAATGGCACCGTCGACATCGTCGCGACAGAAATGCGCGAATTGCAGGCCGAGGTCGACGCGCTGCTGCGGCGCTGATCAGCCCGCCCGGCGGCCGCCGATCAAGAACTCGCGATTGCCGTCGCCGCCCTCGATCGGGGAGGGGACGGGAGCTTCGACCGCGAAGCCGAGTTCGGCCAACACGGTCGCGATCTCATTACAGACGCGCTGGTGGACCGCCTCGTCGCGCACGATGCCCTTCTTCAAAGCCGCGCGGCCTGCCTCGAACTGCGGCTTGATCAGCGCCGCAATCTCGCAGGTCGGTGCCAGCAGGGCGGCCACGGTGGGGAGCACGAGCCGCAGCGAGATGAAGCTGACGTCGATGGCGGCCAGCGTCGGCGGTTCACCCAAGTCGACAGGAGTGAGGCTCCGGATGTCGCAGCCCTCGCGGCTCGTCACGCGCGGATCGCCCCGCAGCGAGGCATGGAGCTGCTCGCGGCCGACATCGACGGCGATAACGCGGCGTGCGCCGCGCTTCAGCAGCAGATCGGTGAAGCCCCCTGTCGAGGCGCCGACATCGAGACAGACACGGCCCGCGGGGTCGAAGCCGAACAGATCGAGTGCGCTCGCGAGTTTCAGCCCGCCGCGGGAGACGTAAGGATGCGGTGCCTGCGCCGTCAGCACGGCATCCGCCGCGATCATTTCGGAGGCCTTGCGGACGGGGCGGCCGTCGACGGTCACGAGGCCCGCCGCGATGGCGGCCTGGGCCCGGGCCCGGCTCTCGCAGAGGCCGCGTTCGACGAGTAACTGGTCGGCGCGCGTTTTCGCGGCAGCAGACAAGGGGGCCGCGCTCAGGCGCGCCGGGCCGCGACCGGGACGCCGAGCGCTCCTTCCACCGTCCGCACGATGCCGGCGGCGTCGAGACCGGCAGCCGCATACATCGCTTCGGGCTTGTCGTGATCCTGGTACAGGTCGGGCAGGGTCAGCGTACGCACCTTGAGCCCGCCATCGAGCGCGCCGCAGCGGGCGAGCAGGTGCAGCACATGCGCGCCGAAGCCGCCGACCGAGCCTTCCTCGACGGTGACGAGGATCTCGTGCTCGCGCGCCAACCGCAGGATCAGCGCCTCGTCGAGCGGCTTGGCGAAGCGGGCATCCGCGACGGTCGTCGACAGGCCACGCTGGCCGAGTTGCTCGGCGGCCAGCAGGCATTCCGCCAGCCGCGTGCCGAGCGAGAGCAGCGCGACGCGCGAGCCCTCGCGCACCACTCGTCCCCGGCCGATCTCGAGCGGCACGCCGATATCGGGGATTTCGACGCCCACGCCTTCACCGCGCGGATAGCGGAAGGCGATGGGGCCTTCGTCGAAGGCGGCGGCGGTCGCGACCATATGGGTCAGTTCCGCCTCGTCGGCCGCGGCCATCACCACCATCTCGGGGAGGCAGGCGAGATAGGCGATGTCGAAGGCGCCGGCATGGGTCGCGCCGTCGGCGCCGACAAGGCCGGCCCGGTCGAGCGCGAAGCGCACGGGCAGCTTCTGGATCGCCACGTCATGCACGACCTGATCATAGGCGCGCTGCAGGAAAGTCGAATAGATCGCGCAGAAGGGCTTGTAGCCCTCTGTCGCCATGCCGGCGGCGAAGGTCACGGCATGCTGCTCGGCGATGCCGACATCGAAGGTCCGCGCCGGGAATTCCTTGCCGAAGGCGTCGATGCCGGTGCCCGACGGCATCGCGGCCGTCACCGCGACGATCTTCTCGTCCTCGCGTGCGGCCTTGATCAGCGCATTGCCGAAGACGGCCGTGTAGCTCGGCGCATTGGCGGGCGCCTTGGCCTGCTGGCCGGTGACCGGATCGAATTTGACGACACCATGATACTTGTCGGCGCTGGCCTCCGCCGGGGCGTAGCCCTTGCCTTTCTGCGTCACGACATGGACGAGGATCGGCCCCGTCTGCGAGTCGCGCACATTGCGCAGGACCGGCAGCAGATGATCGAGGTTGTGCCCGTCGATGGGGCCGACATAATAGAAGCCCAGCTCCTCGAACAGCGTGCCCCCCGTGAAGAAGCCGCGGGCGAACTCCTCCGTGCGCTTGGCCTTCTCGTGGAAGAAGCGCGGCAGCCGCTCGGCCAGATGCTTGCCGATCTCGCGCAGCGAGCGATAGGTGCGGCCGGAGACGAGGCGGGCCAGATAGGCCGACATCGCACCGACCGGTGGCGCGATCGACATGTCGTTGTCGTTCAGGATCACGACGAGGCGCGAGCCGAGCGCACCGGCGTTGTTCATGGCCTCATAGGCCATGCCGGCGGACATCGCCCCATCGCCGATCACCGCCACGACGTTGTTGCTGCCGCCCTCGAGATCGCGGGCGACGGCCATGCCGAGACCGGCCGAGATCGAGGTCGAGGAATGGGCGGCGCCGAAGGGATCGTACTCGCTTTCCGAACGGCGCGTGAAGCCGGACAGCCCGCCGGGTTGGCGCAGGGTGCGGATGCGGTCGCGCCGGCCGGTCAGAATCTTGTGGGGATAGGCCTGGTGGCCGACATCCCAGATCAGCCGGTCGCGCGGCGTGTCGAAAACATGGTGCAACGCCACCGTGAGCTCAACGACGCCGAGGCCGGCGCCGAGATGGCCGCCCGTCACCGAGACGGCACTGATCGTCTCCTGCCGCAGCTCTTCGGCGAGCTGACGAAGATCGGCGTCGGGGAGCTTGCGGAGATCTTCGGGCGTGGCGACGCGGTCGAGGATCGGCGTGTGAGGGCGCTGGGTCACCGTCTGGGTCTATCGCATCCCGCCCCGGTGGCACAAGGGCGGCAAGGTCGCGGAGGCGACCTGTCGACACGAGGCAGACCAGACGGCTGGACGCCCGATCGATGCGAAACCAGTCCTTAACCGTGTCGCAAGGGACAAGCCGGCCCTGCGTGATGTCTGCCCTACAAACCGACTTGTGCGCCGGCCTGCAACTTGCTCCAAGCAGATCCTGGCAATGCAAGGTTGAAGAGGGGACGGCCATGCAGCAGGCGCAAAGGACAGGCACCGGCCAACGCTGGAGAGCGATTCTCACGGGTCTTGTGATGGCAGGTTTTGCCTGCGTGGGCTGGAATGCTCCTGCGAAGGCGCAGGGAACACTGCGGATCGCCATGACGGCGGCCGACATCCCGACCGCGACCGGCATGCCCAACAACGGCTTCGAGGGCATGCGCTTCCTCGGCTATCCCGTCTTCGAAAGCCTCGTTCTGTGGGATCTGACGACCACGGATCGCCTCGCGCCGCTGCGGCCCGGCCTGGCCGAGCGCTGGGAGCAGGCGCCCTACGATCCGAAAACCTGGATCTTCCATCTGCGCCGCGGCGTCACCTTCCATGACGGCACGCCTTTCGATGCCGATGCGGTGATCTGGAACTTCGAGCGCTACTTCAACAAGGACACGCCGCAATTCGAGGCGCCGGCCGCCGGCATCGTGCGGGCCCGTGCGCCGATCATGACCGGCTATCGCAAGATCGACGCCTCCACTGTGGCGATCACCACCAACACGGCTGCGTCCTACTTTCCCTATATGATCTCGCTGGCGCTGCTGAGCTCGCCCGCCTCCTTCGAGAAGGCCGGGCGCGACTGGGCCAGGACAGCGCTGCTGCCCTCCGCCGGCACCGGCCCGTTCCGGATCGCCAGTGTGGTCCCGCGCGAGCGCGTCGAACTGGTGCGCCATGACGGCTATTGGGACGCCGCGGGCAAGGCAAAGCTCGACCGCGTCGTGCTGCTGCCCATTCCGGAGGCGAATGCGCGCCTCGCAGCCCTGCGCACGGGCCAGGTCGACTGGATCGAGGTGCCGCCGGCGGACGGCATCCCGTCCTTGCGTCAGGCCGGCTTCGCCATCACCACAGGCTCCTACCCGCATGTCTGGCCCTGGCTGTTCAACATCGGAGCCGCAGACAGCCCGCTCAAGGACGTCCGCGTCCGCCAGGCCCTCAATTACTGCGTCGACCGGGACGGCATCGTCGCCCTGCTCAACGGTATGGCCGAGCCGGCGATCGGCTGGCTCAAGGCCAGCGACCCTGCCTTCGGCAAGCCCGCCAACCGCTACCGCTTCGACCCTGCCAAGGCGAAGGCACTGCTGGCCGAAGCCGGTTTCGGCCCGCAGAAGCCGCTCAGCTTCAAGGTCATGATCTCGACCTCCGGGTCGGGCCAGATGGCGCCGCTGCCGATGAACGAGTTCCTGCAGGCCAGCATGAAGGAGGCCTGCGGCATCCGGATCGAGTTCAACGTGTCGGAGTGGCAGGTGCTGCTCAACAACATGCGCGCCCAGCCGGACCAACCCTCGCTGGGCGGCTCGCTCGCGCTGAACATCGCCGGCCCATCGACCGATCCGAGCGTGATGGCGCGCTATTTCGGCGCCGCCAGCGCCCCGCCCAATGGCTTCAACTTCCCGCAATGGAAAGATGCCGCTTTCGAGGCGGCGCTGGCGAAGCTCGCGGCGGCCAATGATCCGCGGGTGATCCAGGAGCAGACCGCGCTCGCGCATGAACGGCTGGTGGATGACCCGCCCTGGCTCTATGTTGTCCATGACCTCAATCCGCGCGCCATGTCGAAGAAGGTCCAGGGCTTCGTCTCCCCGCAATCCTGGTTCGTCGATCTGACTCGCATCAGCATGCAGTGAGCCTCATGGACAGCGCTTCTCGCATCAGCACGGATCCGGCCCTCTGGCCGGCCCATGTCCTGGCGCGGGAGATCGCAGCGCGGAAACTCTCGCCCGTCGATGCGGTCGAGGCGCTGCTGGCACGCATCGAGCGGCTCGAGCCGAAGCTGCACGCCTTCGTCGACATCTACGCCGCTGATGCGCGTCTGGCTGCCGAGGCGGCGGATAAGGCGATCCGCGCCGGCCATGCGGTCGGGCCGCTGCATGGCGTGCCGATCGCTCTGAAGGATCTGATCGATCTCGAAGGACGCATCACCACCGGCGGCTCGGCTCATTGGCGCGGCCGTCGCTCGACCATGACCGCGACCATCGCCAAGCGCATGTTCGCGCAGGGCCTGATCGTGCTAGGAAAGACCCATACGGTCGAGTTCGCCTATGGCGGCTGGGGTACGAACGAACATATGGGCACGCCCTGGAACCCATGGGACGAGGCTGTGCCGCACACGCCGGGCGGCTCCTCCAGCGGCTCCGGCGTTGCCGTCGCGGCGCGGCTGTCGCCCTGGGCGATCGGCACCGACACCGGCGGCTCCGTCCGGCTTCCGGCCGCCTTCTGCGGCATCACCGGGCTGAAGGTGACGATCGGGCGGATCCCGGTCACCGGCATCATCCCGCTTTCGGCGTCGCTCGACACGCCAGGCCCGATGGCGCGCAGTGTCGAGGATTGCGCACTGCTCTACGACGTCCTGCAGGGGCCCGATCCCGCCGATCCGAACACCCGTGGCATCATGCCCGAGAGCCCGATGGCGACGCTGCGGCGCGGCGTGCGCGGCCTGCGCCTCGCTCGCATGCCGCAGCGCGACCGGGACGGTTGCGATGAGGACGTGCTCGCCGCCTATGACCGCTCGCTCACGACGCTCGCCGGCCTTGGCGCCGAGATCGTCGATATCGACCTGCCCTGGCCGCTCGCGCATTTCACCACGACGAGCGGCATCGTCATGGCGGAAGCCTTCTTCAATGGCGGTGCGATGGCGCAGGATGCCTCCGCGCCGCTCGACCCGGCGGTTCGCGCCCGCTTCCTCGCGGGGGCGCAACTGACGGCGCAGGATTATCTCGCCACGAAGGCGTTCCAGGCGCAGGCCAAGCGCGACCTCGCCACGGCGATGGCCGATATCGACGCGTTGCTCACTCCGACCACCGTGACCCCGGCGATTCCGCTCGATGCGGTCGACCAGGACGTGATGCCGTCGCGCTTCACCCGTTTCGGCAATGTCATGGAGATGTGCGGGCTGTCGCTGCCCAACGGCTTCACCGCCTCTGGCCTGCCGCTCTCACTGCAGATTTCCTGCCTGGGCTATCAGGAGGCGATGGCGCTGCGCATCGGCTTCGCCTTCCAGCAGGCGACGGAATACCACCTCGCCACCCCGCCCATGGTGTCCTGAGCGCGAGCCTCCGCAGGAAACGGGTGGGACGCGCCGGCGCCGGCTGACATCACCTGCCGACCCCTCGGCAGGAGCCTCCGATGTCCTCGTCTTCCTTCCCGGCGCTGCTGCTCGCCGGCACCTTTGCCCAGTTCGCCGACCGTCTGGCGCTCGACACGATCACGCTGGCGGCAACGCAGGCCGGCGCCAGCCCGCGCCTCGTCGGCCTGCTGGTCGCAGCCCAGTCCGCGGCTTGGCTCCTGGTCTCGCTCCCGGCCGGCGTCTTCGCCGACCGGCTCGCGCCGCGGGACCTTATTCGCCTCGGCGGTGCCCTGATCGCGACCGGCGCTGCGGCAGGCGCGGCCCTGCTGGCCATTGGCCACACCGGCTGGCTGCTGGCCGCGACGAGCTTTGCCGCCGCAGCCGGCGCTGTGATGATCGCGCTCTCGATTGTCGTACTGATGCCGCGCACCGTTGCGATCGCCGAGCTGCCGCGCGCGAATGGACGGCTCGAACTCGGCCGCGCCGTCTTCAGCCTGGCGGCGCCGCTGATCGCCGGCTGGGCCGTGGCGCGCGGGCAGGGCTGGTTCGGCTTGAGCCTCTGCGCGGTCGCCGGCGTGGTGGCGCTGGCTGCAGCCTCGCGCCTGCCGGGCGAGCGCCCCCCGCCGCAGCCGCGCCTGCCGCTCCACCGCGCCATCGCCGAGGGCGGCCGCTTTGTCGCCCGCCACCCCTATCTGCGGCCGATCGCCCTCTGCGCCATCGCCTGGAACCTCGCCTTCTTCGCCTTCACGGCCATCGCGGCGCCCTATGCCGCGCGCGTTCTGTTCCTGGCTCCGGAGCGGATCGGCCTCGCCACGGCCGTCTATGGCGCCGGGCTGCTCGCAGGCGCGGTCAGTGGCGCGACCCTCATCGCAAGGCTGCCGGTGGGGATCGTCCTGGTCTTCGGCCCGGCGTCCTCTTGCGTCGCGGCGGGCCTTCTCGCGCTGGCGCCGCCCGCCCTCGGCTGGCCCGCGCTGGCGCTCGCCTTCTTCCTGTTCGGCTTCGGGCCGATCCTCTGGTTCATCGCCCAGACCAGCCTGCGCCAGGCCGTGACGCCGCAGCCGCTGCTCGGCCGCGTCAGCGCGACGCTGACCACGGCGATGTACGGCATGCGCCCGCTCGGCGCGCTGGCGGGTGGGCTCGCCGCGGAACGCTGGGGCCTGGAGTTGGCGATCGGTCTGCCGGTCGTCCTCTTCGGCCTCTCGACCCTGGCGATCCTCGCCTCGCCGATGCCGCGGTTGAGGGCGATGCCGGAGGAAGAACTTACCCCTCGGGCAGCGGGATGAACTCGGCCTCGTCGCCGGGCACCGTGTCGAAGCGCCCCGCCTTCCATTCCGCCTTCGCCTGGTCGATGCGCTCCTTCGAGGAGGAGACGAAGTTCCACCAGATGTGGCGGGGCCCGTCCATCGGCTCGCCGCCGACGATCATCAGCCGGGTCTGGTCGAGGCCGAGGATCGAGATGCGGTCGCCCGGCTTGAAGATCAGCAGCTGCCCAGCGCCGAACTCGTCGCCGGCGATATCGACCCGGCCGGAGACGATGTAGATCGCGCGCTCGTCGTAGTCGGGGTCGAGGGGCAGGATCGCGCCCGGCGACAGCACGGCCTCGGCATAGAGCGCGTCCCACGGAAAGCTGACGGGCGAAGTCTGGCCATAGGCCGAACCCATGATCAGGCTGACGCGCTTGCCGCCCTCGACGATCCGCGGCAGTTCGGGTGCAGCATGGTGGACGAAGGCCGGCGCCGTCTCCTCATGCGACTTCGGCAAGGCGAGCCAGGCCTGGATGCCGAACAGCTTCGGCGGCTTCTGGCGCTCCTCCAGCCCGGTGCGCTCGGAATGGACGATGCCGCGCCCCGCTGTCATGAGGTTGACCGCGCCGGGGCGGATCGGCAGCGCGGTGCCGAGCGAATCCCGGTGCATGATCTCGCCGTCGAAGAGATAGGTCACGGTCGAGAGCCCGATATGCGGGTGCGGACGCACGTCGATGCCCTGGCCGAGCAGGAATTCCGCCGGCCCCATCTGGTCGAAGAAGATGAAGGGCCCCACCATCTTGCGCCCGATCGAGGGCAGAGCGCGGCGCACCGAGAAGCCGCCGAGATCATGCGCACGCGGCACGATGACCTGCTCGATCGCCTCGCAGGAGCGGGCATCACCCAGGACGGGATCTTCGGCGGGAAGCTGGGACATGGCGAACCTCTCCGGTGATGCGCCAGAGTGTGGGCTCGCCGGTCAGAGGGCAAGGTTGCCGCGGCGCGGCCCATCGATGCGAGAGAACGGCTGCGTTTGCGCGTCGTTTCGGGTGGAGGAGGGGCGTCTACCGATCCACGTCCAGCGGCGCGGTTCCCGTCGGCTTGCCGTCAGCGGAGAGGGTGATCTTCTCGATGCGCGCCTCGGCCTGCTTCAGCAGCGCGTCGCAGCGCGCTTTCAGCGCTTCGCCGCGGGTGTAGATCGCGATCGATTCCTCGAGCGGCACATCGCCCCGCTCCAGCCGGGCGACGATGTCCTCGAGTTGCTTCAGCGCCGCCTCGAAGGGCAGGGCGGCGACGTCGTCGTTGGAGATGGCTTCGCTCACGGCCTGATTCCCGTTGTGGCGTCGCTTATCCGCCGGAGTGGCCCCGGCCGCAACCCCGGCCGGATACTCAGACCGGAAGCGCCGAACTCTTCTTGATCGAGCGCAGCGTCAGTGTCGACTGAACGCGGGTGACGCCGGGCAACTGCGTGATGATGTCGGTGTGGATGCGCTCGAAATCGGCGCTGTCGCGATAGATCACCCGCATCAGATAGTCATGCGCACCGGCAAGGAGATGGCATTCGAGGATCTCGGGCAGGTTCTGCACCGCCTGCTCGAATCCCTCCAACGAGGCGCGGCCCTGCTGGTCGAGCGTCACGAAGACGAAAGCGGTCCCCGGAAACCCCGCGATCTTGTCGTCGAGGATCATCGCATAGCCGCGGATCAGACCACTCTCCTCGAGCTGGCGCACCCGACGAAGGCAGGCCGAGGGCGACAGATGCACCTTCTCGGCGAGGTCTGAATTCGTGATCCGGCCGTCCGCCTGCAGGATGCGCAGGATGGCGCGGTCGCGTGAATCGAGTTCGATGGTCATGATGGCCTGACTCCCAGGCGCGGATGAATCCTGCGAAAACCGCCGAAGCGCAAGCAATCTTCTGCATCGATTTCAGCATGGCCGCGCTGCTTTCGGCGTCAATCGCCCCGTGCCCGCACGAAGCTGCCAGCCCGTCCGAGGCCGATCAGTCCCATGTCAGAGCGAAGGGCGTGCCTTCGAAAGCGTCCGCCCCGCGCCCGATGCCGGCGATCGCGTCGCGCATGCGCCCGTCGCGGCCCAGCATCGCATCGGCGATGGCGACGAGCCGCGCATTGGGCGTGGCGGAGGGAGAGGCCTTCCGCAGACGGGCGGCGAGCTCCGCCTCGTCGCGCTCCGGGGCGAAGGCGCAGGCGGCGATATAGGCGGCCGCGGTCGAGCGGCTGATCCCGGCCCAGCAATGGATCAGGAGCGGCGCAGAGCGGTCCCAGCGTCGCGTGAAGGCGAGGAAGCGCTCGACATGGGCCTCGGCCGGCACGACATGGCCCTCCATCGGCGCGCTGATGTCGGACAGGCCGAGGAACAGGTGGTTGCCCTCCGCGATGCCGGCCGGGCGCTCCACCGCCGTGCCGACATTGATCAGCGTGACGAGATGGCTCGGCCGCACGGCGGTGACGGTCTCGTGCAGCTTCGACAGCGGGGAGACATGCAGGGTCGGCATCGGGAGCGTCCAATTCGGGCTGTGCCCAGCGCATAATTCAGCGTGCCGCCCCCGTCATCCCTGACCCTCGCAGGGGCGCAATATCGTTTACATATGAACCATGTCTGGATAGAAGCCCCGTTTGGAGGCCTTCCATCCGCGGGTGCGTCATGAATCTCTGGTTCCGCTTGGTCTGGCTCCTGCTGACGAGCCCGTTCCGCCCCAGGCTGGAACCGCTCGCCGAGCCGTCGCGGCTGTCCTTCCGGGTCTGGCCGCACGATCTCGACACCAGCTTGCACATGAACAACGGCCGCTACTGGTCGCTGATGGATCTCGGCCGCACCGATGTGATGCTGCGCACGGGCCTGTGGCGGGCGGTGCTGCGACATCGCTGGGTGCCGGTGGTCAATGGCGGCATGATCCGCTTCCGCCGGGAGCTGCGCGCCTTCCAGCCCTTCCGCCTCGACACCGAGATCCTGTGCTGGACGCAGAGCTGGCTGGTGATCGAGCACCGCCTGGTCACGCGGGGCCGGGACGGGACGGAGACCGTCGCGGCCCACGCGCTCGTCCGGGTGGCGCTGTACGACCGCGCGGCGCGCGCCTATGTGCCGGTCGCGCGGCTGATGACCGAGATCGGGACGCAAGCGGAAAGCCCGGCGCAGCGCCCGGACGTGACCGCCTTCCTCGCCGCAGAAGATGCGATGCGCAGCACGGCCTCCCAGGGCTGACGCGTCTGTCGCCAGCCTATTCCGCCGCGAAGCGCGTCGTCCGCCACTGCGCCAGCAGAGCCCGCAAGGCGCCGGGTTTCAGCGGCTTGTTGAGCAGAT
Organism: Methylobacterium sp. CCH7-A2; assembly: GCF_001557075.1. Taxonomy (NCBI): domain Bacteria; kingdom Pseudomonadati; phylum Pseudomonadota; class Alphaproteobacteria; order Hyphomicrobiales; family Methylobacteriaceae; genus Methylobacterium; species Methylobacterium sp. CCH7-A2. The sequence continues at coordinate 16,467 of NZ_LSKN01000076.1, read as the reverse complement.
GCACGTCGAGCGCCGCGGCGGCCTCACGCACGCTCGGCGACCGGTCCGCGGTGAGCAGGATCGCCGGTAGCGGCCGGCGCGAGCGCTCCCGCACGGTGCTGATCGCGGTCAGCCCGTTGCCATTGTCGAGATGGTAGTCGGCGATCACGACGTCGGGCGCGCTGCGCTTCTGCAGGGCCAGCGCCGCGTCGAGCCCGGCCGCCGTCGCGACTTCACAGCCCCAGCCTTCCAGCAGCCGTTTCATGCCGTCGAGGATGGCGGGCTCGTTGTCGATGACGAGCAGCCTGAGACCGGCGAGCTGGCCCGCCGGGGCCGGGCGCGGCGCCGGCGCGGTGCTCATCTCGGGCAGCGGCGAGGCGCGCGGCACCAGCACGGCGAAGCGGCTGCCCCGGCCGGGCGCCGAATCGAGCGTCAGGCGGTGATCGAGGGTGCGGGCGATGCGCTGCACGATCGACAGGCCGAGCCCGAGCCCCCGCGCCACCTTCGCCCCCTGGTCGAGACGCTGGAACTCGCGGAACACCGTCTTCTGCTTGCCCTGGGGGATGCCGAGCCCGGTATCCAGCACCTCGACCGAAACCTGCCCGCCACGCCGGCGGAAGCCGATCAGTACCTTGCCGCTGGGGGTGTACTTGATCGCGTTGGAGACCAGATTCTGCAGCAGGCGCCGCAGCAGCCGTCGGTCCGAGCGCACGGCGAGGCTGGTCGGCATGAAGACGAGCTTCAGTCCCTTCTCCTGGGCGCTCGGCTCGAATTCGCGCTGGAGCTGGCGCATCAGCTCGTCGAGCCGGAAAGCGGTGATCTCCGGCTTCATCGCGCCGCCGTCAAGGCGCGAGATCTCGAGCAGCGCGGTCAGGATCTCCTCGACCGCGTCGAGCGAGGCGTCGATGTTTTCGGCGAGGTCGGGGCTGCCGGCGGCGCGGTCGCGCTCGACCAGCGAGGTCGCATAAAGGCGGGCTGCGTTGAGCGGCTGCAGGATGTCGTGGCTGGCGGCGGCGAGGAAGCGGGTCTTCGAGGCATTGGCCTCCTCGGCCTCCGCCTTGGCGCGTTGCAGCTCTGCGTTGACGCGCAGGATCTCCTCCGTGCGCTCGACGACGCGCCGCTCGAGGCTCTCATTGGTCCGCTCGAGCTCCTCCTGCGCGGCGACGGCCTCGGTGATGTCGGTATAGGTCGTGACGAAACCGCCGTCGGGCAGCGGGTTGGTGCGGATTTCGATGACCTTCTTCGACGGGTAGAGCTTGAGCCGCACCGGCTCGCGGTCATGCACGAAGCTCTGCAGCCGCGCCGCCATCAACTCGTCCTGCTGGCCGTCGCCATAGGCCCCGCGGGCGGCGTTGTAGCGCACGATCTCGTCGAGTCCCGTGCCGAAGCGCACCATCGCGGGCGGCAGGTCGTAGAGCTGGATGAAGGCCTGGTTCCAGGCGAGCAGGCGCAGGTCGCGGTCGAGCACGGTGATGCCCTGGCCGGCATGGTCGAGCCCGTGCTGGAGGATGTCGCGGTTGTACTGCAGCGCGGCGGAAGCGTCGTCGAGAAGCTTGAAGGCGGCTTCGGTGGTGAGATTGCGCCGCCGCAGCAGCAGAGAGAGCACGAGGCGGGACGAGGCCGCGCCGATGGCGGAGGAGAGCAGATGCTCGCCGAAGCGCAGCAGATGGATGTCGGCGTCGCGCGAGGGCATCGGCGCCTCGCCGCGGCTGCTGGCGAAGCCCTCGAAGGCGCGTTGCGTCCGCTCCTGGCCGAGGTAGCGGCCGATCGTCGACTGCAACTCCGCTTCGGTGACGCTGGAGCGCCAGAGCGAGAAGGACTGCGCCATAGTCGCCCGGTCCGATTCGACGAAGGCGTTGGCCTGCAGGCGCTCCATCGCCGTTGCCGGGCGCAAGAGCGAGAAGACGACATAGGCAAGCAGGTTGAGCCCCAGGCTCCAGAACGCGCCGTGGGGCAGGGGGGGCAGGTCGAGCCCGAACAGCGCCTCGGGCCGCAGGGCGGCGTAGCCGAGAGGCCCGTTGGCAACGATGTCGGCCCAGAAGCTGCCTGGCTTCACGAGGCTCGGCATCAGCAGCGTATAGGCCCAGGTTGCGATGCCGACGATCAGGCCTGCCGCCGCGCCCAGCGCCGTGCCGCGGCGCCAGACGAGGCCGCCGAAAAAGGCCGGAGCGATCTGTGCCGTGGCGGCGAAGGACAGCAGGCCGATCGCCGCCAGTGCCTGCTCGCCGGCCGCCCGGTAATAGGCATAGCCCAACAGGATGACGCAGAGGATGGCGACCCGACGGATGATGACGACCTGCGAGCCGAGATCGCCGCCGGTATTGCCATGTCGGACCGGCTTGGCCGGCACGCCGGAGGCAGAGGCGGCGGGGTCGCTCAGAGCCCTCCGCCCGCGCAGCAGCACCGGCATGACGAGATGGTTCGAGATCATGATCGCCAGGGCGACGGAAGCGACGATCACCATCGCCGTCGCGGCAGACAGCCCGCCGATGAAGACCAGCAGTGCCAGCAGCCCCGCCTGCTGCTGCAGCGGCAGCAGCAGCACGGTCATGTCACGGTCGACGCCGGAACCCGGCATCAGCAACTCGCCCGCCATCGCAAGCGGCAGGACGAAGAGGTTGATGAGGATCAGATAGAGCGGGAACATCCAGGCCGCGCGGCGGACATCGGCCGCGTCGCGGTTCTCGACGATGGTCATGTGGAACTGGCGCGCCAGCAGCAGCGCGGCGCAGGAGGAGAGCAGCGTCAGCGTCAGGAAGGTGGGCCAGTTCGAGGTCCGCTCCCAGATCGGAGGGGCGCCCCCCGGGAGGTTGGCCGCCTGGGCGAAGAGGTCTCCCGCGCCGTCATAGAGCCCGTAGACGACGAAGACACCGAGCACGAGGAACGCGACGAGCTTGACCAGGGACTCCACCGCGATGGCCAGCACCAGCCCGTCCTGATGCTCGGTGGCGTCGATATGGCGCGTGCCGAAGGCGCAGGCGAAGCCCGCAAGCACCATCGCCACGAGAAAGGCGAGGTCGGTGAGGACCGGCGCATCGGCCGAGGCCGGCCGGCCGCCCGTCGCGGCGAGCAGGACCGATAGCGAACTCGCCACCGCCTTGAGCTGGAGGGCGATGTAGGGCAGGGCGCCGATCACTGCGACAAGGCAGACCAGCGCCGCCACGCGCTCGCTCTTGCCGTAGCGCGCGCCGACAAAATCCGCGACCGAGGTGATGTTTTGGGATTTGGCGATCCGGACGATCCGCCCGACGAAACGGTGGCCGAAGCCGATGACCAGGATCGGCCCGACATAAATGCCAAGAAAGTCCAGGCCCGCGCGGCTGGCGAACCCCACCGAGCCGTAGAATGTCCAGGAGGTGCAGTAGACGCCCAGCGCCAGCGCATAGATCGTCGCTCGAGCCCGGCCGCCGACGAGGCGGCGGCCCGATGTGTCGGCCGCATGCGCGATCGCAAAGAGCGCGCAGAGATAGGCCAGCGCGACCAGGACCACGGACCAGGCGGGGATCATTCTGCCTCCATCGCAGCCGTGTCACCGGCGCGAGCTTAAAGGATGGGCACGGGCGGAGGAAACTGGTTTCCACACGGCCGCATCTTCCTCTAGCGTCAGGGCCGGGACACCAGGCGGCACGAGGCGATCGGCCGCTCGACATCGAAAGGGGCCGAGGAATGCTCGAGGAATTCAAGAAGTTCGCGCTGAAGGGCAATGTTGTCGATCTCGCTATCGGCGTGATCATCGGCGCGGCCTTCGGCAAGATCGTCGATTCGCTGGTGAACGACATCATCATGCCGTTCATCGGCGCGCTCGGCGGCGTCGATTTCTCGAACTACTTCATCGGGCTCAACAGCGGCATCACCGCCACGACGCTGGCCGAGGCGCGCAAGCAGGGCGCCGTGCTCGCCTATGGCAACTTCATCACCATCGCCGTGAACTTCATCATCATCGCCTTCGTCCTGTTTCTGGTGGTCAAGGCCATCAACAGGCTCCAGCACAAGCAGAAGGAAGAGCCCAAGGCACCGGCCGCCCCGCCCGAGGATGTCGTGCTGCTGGGCGAGATCCGCGATCTGCTGAAGCAGAAGGGCGCCTGAGCCAAGCGCCCGGCCACGGCGACTCATCACGGCGGCCGATCGGGTCGATCTCGCGTTTTCATGCCCGGGCGGCGCGTGATCGGCTAAACAGGCCACACCACAACCGCGAGGTCCTGCCCGATGTCGACCGTCACGCCCACCGGCGCCAGCCTGCTGTCGTCGCTGCGCCCCGAGGCGCGCCATGCGCCCGAAAGCGGCATCGTCGAGGTGGTCAATCACGGCCGTCTCAAGGAGGGCCTGATCCCGCTCTGGGTCGGCGAGGGCGACCTGCCGACCCCGGACTTCATCGCCCGCGCCGCCAACGCCTCGCTCGCCAAAGGCGAGACCTTCTACACCTGGCAGCGCGGCATCCCGGATCTCCGCGAGGCGCTCGCGCGCTACCACACCGCGCTCTATGGCCGGCCCTTCTCGATGGAGTCCTTTTTCGTCACCGGCTCGGGCATGCAGGCGGTCCAGATCGTCGTGCGGATGGTCACCGGCCCCGGCGACGAGGTGGTGATCCCGACCCCGGCCTGGCCCAATGTCGGCGCCGCCATCGGCGTTGCCGGAGCCATCCCGGTCAATGTCCCGATGGACTATGTCCAGGGCCGCTTCTCGCTCGATCTCGACCGGCTGGCCGCCGCCATCACCCCGAAGACGCGCGCCATCGCCATCAATTCGCCGGCCAACCCGACCGGATGGACGGCGACGAAGGATGAACTCGCCGCCATCCTGGCGCTCGCCCGCAAGCACGGCCTCTGGATCATCGCCGACGAGATCTATGCCCGCTTCGTCTATGACGGCTCCGCCCGCGCCGCCTCCTTCCATGACGTGATGGAGCCGGAGGATCGCGTCCTCTTCGTCCAGACCTTTTCGAAGAACTGGGCCATGACGGGCTGGCGCGTCGGCTGGATCGAGGCCCCGCCCGCCTTCGGCCAGGTGATCGAGAACCTGATCCAGTACTCGACCTCCGGCGTTCCAGTCTTCGTCCAGCGGGGCGCCATCGCCGCGCTGGACGAGGGCGAGCCCTTCGTCGCCGAGCAGATCGCTCGCGCCGCGGAGGGGCGCCGGATCATTGCCGAAGGGCTGAAGGCGACCAACCGGGTGACGCTGTCGCCGCCGGACGGGGCGCTCTATCAGTTCTTCTCGGTCGATGGCTGGCAGGACAGCCGGGCGCTCGCCATCGATCTCGTCGACCGGGCCAATGTCGGCCTCGCTCCCGGAACCGCGTTCGGCCCTGGCGGTGAAACGGGGCTGCGGCTGTGCTTCGCGCGCAAGGCCTCCGATCTCGTCGAGACCGTGACGAGGCTGCAGCGCGCTTTGGCCGGCTGAGCACGCTCGCGAAGCCGCATGCAGGCCCAGCGCGCATGACGGCACTGCGCGGCGCGGGCTGCCGGTCAAATTGACCCCGCCCCGCGCGGTCGACAAGACTGCGATGCTGCGTTGCAGCGGCGCGCAGCGAGGTATCATGACGGGGGTGGGTTCTCCTTCGACGTTGAAAGTCCTGTCCCGAGAGGCCGCGGTCATCGCCATTGCAGCGGTGGGAGGTGCTCTGTTCGCTTTTCTGGGGGCGCCGGCCGCCTGGCTATCGGGCGCCATGATCCTGACCTTGCTGGTCGCGCTCGTGCGTCCCCTGCCCGTGCTGCGCCGCTCATGGTTCGATTCCACCGTGCTGCTATCGGGCGCCATCATCGGCTCGTCCGCTACGCCGGAAGCCCTGGCCGCGGCTGTGTGCTACCCGGCCTCTCTCATCATCCTGTTCTTCGCCATGGCCGGCATCATGGCCGCCACCGGAACCTATCTGCGCTATGTCGCGCGCTGGTCCTGGCTCGATTCGCTGCTGGCGGCGGCGCCCGGTGCACTGGCAACGGTGCTGGCGGTCGCGCAGTCGAAAGGCGCCGATATCGGCCGTATTTCCGTCGTCCAGCTCTTGCGCCTGCTCGTTCTCGTGGCGCTGCTGCCCGGCCTGATGCAGCTCACCGGTCTGCACCCCGCCATGGCAGTCGCGCCGCCTGCAAAAATTCTCGACCCCTGGACGATGTTGCTGCTGCTGCTCGCCGGCTTCGCTGCCGGCCTCGTGCTCGACCGTCTCGGCGTCGCGGCGCCGATGATGTTCGGTGCGATTTTGTCCAGCGCGGTCGCCCATGGCACCGGCCTCGTCGAGGGCAGCCTGCCGCCGCCGGTGCAAATTGCCGTGCTGGTCATGCTCGGGTCGACGATGGGCGCGCGGATCGGCGCCATTCCGCGTCGCGATCTGCTGAAGCTGTTTCCCCTCGCCGTCGGTGGCCTGCTGGTGTCGCTCGCAGTTGCCTTCGCCTTCGCCTTGCCGGCAGCGCTGCTCGCGGGGGTCTCCTATGCGGATTCGATCACGGCCTTCGCCCCTGGCGGGCTGGAGGCCATGGCAATGCTCGCCTTCGCGATGGGGCTCGACATGCTCTATGTCAGCTCGCACCATCTGATGCGGTTTCTGATCATCGGCTTTGCGCTGCCGTTTCTCCTGGACCGGCTGCCGAGCCGTCTGCCGGAGCGCTGAGGCGAAGCGCTTTGCGATCAAGCGCTGGTCACAGCCCCTGGCCAGGTCGTTCCATTGGTGTTGGTCATCAGCGCATAGAGCGAACTGGTGCCGCAGATGAACAGGCGGTTGAGCCGCGGCCCGCCCCAGCAGACATTGGCGACGACCTCGGGGATCGCGATCTTGCCGATCAGCGTCCCGTCCGGGTGGTAGACGTGGACGCCGTCGGCGGCGCTGGTCCAGATCCGGCCCTCGACATCGATCCGAAAGCCATCGAACAGCCCGGCCGTGCAGGTGGCGAAGATCCGCGAACCCGTCAGCCGCGTGCCGTCGGCCGAGACCTCGCAGGCGCGGATGTGGCGCGGGCCGTGGACCGGATCGTGGCTGGCACCGGTGTCGGCGATGTAGAGGATGCGCTCGTCCGGCGAGAAGGCGAGCCCGTTGGGCTTGACGAAATCGTCGGCGACGATGGTTAGCACGCCGCTCTTGCCGTCGATGCGGTAGACATGGCAGGCCCCGATCTCGCTCTCGGCCCTGTTGCCTTCATAATCGCTAAGGATGCCGTAATCGGGATCGGTGAACCAGATCGACCCGTCCGACTTCACCACAACATCGTTGGGCGAGTTCAGCCGCTTGCCCTGCCAGTGACTGGCGAGAACGGTGACGGAGCCGTCATGTTCGGTGCGCGTCACCTGCCGGCCGCCATGCTCGCAGGTGATGAGCCGCCCCTGGGGATCGACCGTGTTGCCGTTGCTGTTGCGCGCCGGCTGGCGGAACACGCTCGTCTGCCCGCTCATCGCGTCGAAGCGCAGCATCCGGTCGTTCGGAATGTCGGAAAACACCAGCGTGTTGTGCGCCCGGAACCAGGCCGGCCCCTCCGCCCAGCGCGCGCCGGTCCACAGACGCTCGACCCGGGCTGAGCCGGGAATGACGCGATGGAAGCGCGGGTCGAGGACGGTCGAGCCCGTGCCTTCGAGAATGCCGAACATGATCAAGTCTCCGAATAGGGGTCGACCATCGGGGATAAGGGCCAACCGAGCAAGCGGCCGCTATGGATGTCGGCAGGCGGACGTGCGGCCGCGCATATCCAAGACAAGCACCCGGCGCGACACTCTGGGGCTCAGCCAATGGTTGATTCGGAAGGTCTGACCATTTTTGAAATAACCGTACAAGGTCACATGACTATTTTTGGAATGGGACTTTGAAAAGCGGATCGAATATTGACCGAAGATCGGCGCTCATCAACTTTCCCGCACGCCGCAACAGGCGGTTCGATGTAGGGATACACCATGACAATCAAGTTTCTGGCGACGTTGCTTGCGGGCAGCGTCTTCCTCGGTGGCGCGACCTTCTCCCAGACGGCCGACGACCGGAAATGGATCGCCCAGTGCCTGAGCGACAATGCAGACGCCAAGGTCACGGCCACGGTGGTGGCGGCCTATTGCACCTGCATGAACGGCAAAATGAGCGACAACGAGACGCGCTCGATCACCCAGTGGGAGAAGGCCAACCCCAACGCCCGTCGCGCCTGCGAGCGTGAGGCCGGCTGGAACTGACGCGCAGCCACCATTCCGGGGCGCCCCTTCGCATCAGGCGGGGGAGCGTCCTCGGCGGCCGGCTCGAACGATCGCGCGCCGGGATGCTCCGCTTGCCGAAGATCGGCTCAGAGGCTCAGTCCGGCATCCCAATAGGGAGTTTGGCCGTAAAGTTCGGCCAGGTAATCGACGAAGGCGCGAACCTTCTGCTCCATGTGCCGGCGGCTCGGATAGACCGCATGGATGGCGACGCGACTGCCGACCGAATAGGCCGGCAGCACCCGCTGCAGCGCTCCCGATTTCAGCTCCGGCCCGACATCCCAGGTCGAGCGCAGCGCGATGCCGAGCCCCGCCAGCAGCGCCTCGCGCACGACCTCGCTGGAATTCGTCCGCAGCGGGCCGGCGACGCGCACCGTGACCGGTCCGGTAGGCCCGTCCAGCGTCCAGTGGTCGGTGTTGTGGGCGATCAGCGTGTGACGCGCGAGGTCGTCGATCATCGCCGGAACGCCCGCTGCCGCGAGATAGCCCGGCGTCGCGCAGAGCACGCGGTGGTTCGGCGCCAGCCGCTTCGCGACCAGGCTCGAATCGCGCAGATCCGCGATGCGGATCGCGAGGTCGAAGCCCTCGCCGACGATGTCGGTGAAGCCGTCCGTCAGCACGAGCTCGACGCTCACCAGCGGGTGCGTATCGAGGAAGGGCTTGAGATGGGGGGCGATGTGGAGCCGCCCGAAGGAGGTCGGCGCCGAGACACGCAGCGTGCCGCGCACCTGTCCGGCCCCGCTCGCCACCCAGGCCTCGGCATCCTCGATCGAGGACAGGATCGAGACGACCCGCTCATAGAAGCCCTGTCCGGCCTCCGTCAGCGAGAGCTGCCGGGTCGTGCGTTGCAGCAGCCTGACGCCCAGCCGCTCCTCGAGCCGGCGGATGCGCTTGGAGATGACCGCCGGCGACAGGTTGAGCTGCCGCCCCGCCGCCGACATGCTGCGCGCCGTCACGACATGGGCGAAGACGTCGAGATCGCCGAACCGGTCCATGGCTGCACAGATCCCTCATCGATTTTTTCGTTTACGGAAAAGATCATGCGCGTCGGTCGCACTGCAAGTCGTTTCGAATTGGTCTAGGCTGCGTGCCGTTCGCCCGGGGAGACCGCACCATGTCCGCCATCGCCTTTCCGCTGCCCGATCCGGGAATCCTTGCGCGTCGCGAGGAGATCGTCGCCGGCCTCGCCCAGCTCGTTGCGGCCGACGCACTGATCACCGCCGAGGACGAGCGCCGTCCCTATGAGACGGACGCGCTGACCGCCTATCGCCGCCTGCCGCTGGCGGTGGTGCTGCCCTCGACGACGCAGGAGGTCGCTGCCGTCCTGAAGTTCTGCGGCGAGCAGGGCGTGCCGGTGGTGCCGCGCGGGGCAGGCACCTCGCTCGCCGGCGGCGCCATCCCGCAGGAGGACGCCGTCGTCATCGGCGTCGCCAAGATGAACCGCATCCTGGCCATCGACTATGCCAACCGCACCGCGAAGGTGCAGGCCGGCGTCACCAATCTCGCCGTCACCGGGGACGTCTCGGCCGAGGGCTTCTTCTACGCGCCGGACCCGTCTTCCCAGCTCGCCTGCTCGATCGGCGGCAATATCGGGATGAATTCCGGCGGGGCGCACTGCCTGAAATACGGCGTCACCACCAACAACGTGCTGGGCGTGACGATGGTGCTGCTCGACGGCAGCATCGTCGAGATCGGCGGCGCCCATCTGGATGCGGCCGGCTACGATATCCTCGGGCTGATCAACGGCTCCGAAGGCCAACTCGGCATCATCACCGAGGCGACCGTGCGCATTCTGCGCGCGGCGGAAGGCGCCAGGCCCGTGCTGTTCGGCTTCCCGACAAGCGAGCAGGCCGGTGCGGCGGTCGCCGCCATCATCGGCGCGGGCATCATCCCGGTCGCGATGGAGTTCATGGACAAGCCCGCCATCGAGATCTGCGAGGCCTTCGCCAAGGCGGGCTACCCGATGGATGTCGAGGCGCTGCTGATCATCGAGGTCGAGGGCTCCGACATCGAGATGGACGCCCAGCTCGCCCGCATCGTCACCATTGCCCGCGAACACGGCGTCAAGACGGTGAAGGAGAGCCGGTCCGCGATGGAGGCGGCGGCGATCTGGAAGGGTCGCAAATCCGCCTTCGGCGCCACGGGTCGTATCGCCGACTATATCTGCATGGACGGCACCATTCCCACCGGCCAGCTGCCTTACGTGCTGCGCCGCATGGACGAGATCGTGAAGGGCTATGGGCTGCGCGTCGCCAATGTCTTCCATGCCGGCGACGGCAATCTCCACCCGCTGATCCTCTACAACTGCAACGACCCCGTCGAGGCGCAGAAGGCGGAGGATGCCGGCATGGACATCCTGAAGCTCTGCGTCGAGGTCGGCGGCTGCCTGACCGGCGAGCACGGCGTCGGCATCGAGAAACGCGACCTGATGACCTTCCAGTTCAACCCCGAGGATCTGAACCAGCAGATGAGGGTGAGGGCGGTGTTCGACCAGCGCTGGCTGCTCAATCCCGCCAAGGTGTTCCCGCTGGAAGGACGGGTGGCGGCGTGAGCAAACCCTCCGTCATTCCGGGACATGCCAAAGGCATGGGCCCGGAACCCAGAACCGATGCGGGGTATCGTTGTCTTGCCCCGATCGATCCGCTTTGTTGGCAGGCGGTATCGGTTCTGGGTTCCGGGCTCGCCGCTTCGCGGCGCCCCGGAATGACGGCGGAGGGGGTTTTTGCCGTTTCACGTCTACCTGATGGCGAGTGGCCAGCACGGAACTCTTTATCTCGGGGTGATCCGCGATCTCGCTCGTCGTGTTCACGAACACAAAAGCAAGGTTCTTCCGGGCTTCACGCGGACCTACGGCGTCGATCGTCTTGTCTGGTACGAGGAGCATGCGACGGCGCGAGAAGCGATCGATCGCGAGAAGGACATGAAGAAGTGGCGGCGGGATTGGAAAATCAGATTGATCGAGGAGAACAATCCGCTTTGGAGCGATCTCTATCCTTTGTTGCCGTGAACCACCGCCGTCATTCCGGGGCTCCGCGCAGCGAAGAGCCCGGAACCCAGAACCGATGCGCTCGGTCGTCGGCCGAGCGGGTTCGGCTTTATTTACTCGCAAGGGGCATCGGTTCTGGGTTCCGCGCTCGCCGCGTTGCGGCGCCCCGGAATGACGATGGAGCGTGTCCATGACCCTCCACATCCCCACCACCGAGGCGCAGGCCTGCGCCGTCGTGAAATCTGTGCTCGACAGCGGCGTTCCCCTGTCGATCGGCGGCGGCGGCACGCGGGCCGGGCTCGGCCGCCCGACGCAGACGCAGAGCACGCTCTCCAGCGCCGGCCTCACCGGCATCACGCTCTATGAGCCGGCCGAGATGGTCATCGCCGCGCGCGCCGGCACGCCGCTGGCCGAGGTCGAGCGCATACTGGCCGAGCGCGGCCAAATGCTGCCCTTCGAGCCGATGGACCACCGCGCCTTGCTCGGCACGGAGGGCGAGCCGACCATCGGCGCCGTCGCCGCCGGCAACATCTCTGGCCCGCGCCGGATCAATGCCGGCGCGGCGCGCGATTCCCTCATCGGCATCCGGCTGGTGAACGGCCGCGGCGAGGCGATCAAATCCGGCGGGCGGGTGATGAAGAACGTCACCGGGCTCGACCTCGTGAAGCTCGTCGCCGGCAGCTACGGCACGCTCGGCTTCCTCACCGAGGTCACCTTCCGCGTGCTGCCGAAACCGGAGCGCATCCTGACGCTGGTCTGGCGCGGCCTCTCGGACGAGACGGCGGTGGCGCTGCTCTGCACCGCGCTGGGCTCGCCCTATGAGCCCTTCGCCGCCGCCCATCTGCCGGCCGGCATCGGCGCCGAGCAGCCCCGTACGCTGCTTCGGCTGGAGAACTTCTCCGACTCGATCGACTATCGCAGCCGCGAGCTGGTCGCGCTGCTGGCGGCCCATGGCACCCCCGAGCGGATCGAAGGCGAAGCCTCGGTCGAACTCTGGCGCGATGTCCGCGACGCCCGCGTCTTCGCCGGAACCGACGAGGCGGTCTGGCGGCTGTCCGTCGCGCCGACCGACGGGCCGAAGGCGACCGCGGCCATCGCGGCGCTCGTTCCGGGTGCGCGCTGGTTCTACGACTGGGGCGGCGGGCTGGTTCGGCTCGCGGTCCCCGCCGGCGCGGATGCCGCGGCCGACGCGATCCGCGCTGCGATCAGGCCGCTGGGTGGCCATGCCACGCTGGTGCGCGCCCCGGCCGCGATCCGCGCAAGCGTGCCGGTGTTCGAGCCGCTGCCGGAGCCGCTGATGCGGGTGACGGCGGGCATCAAGACGAGCTTCGACCCGGCGGGCATTTTCGAGCCGGGCCGGATGTATGCGGGGATCTGATGACGTTTGCTGAGACGCTGAACCCGGCGGGGCGCGCGCCCGATCCGCGTGCCCCCTGGGCCCCGAACCGGCTGGCGCCCGGGACGATCGCGCTGATCGCGCTGCTGCTGATCGTCGCGACCGCCGCGATCCTGACCGCCATGGGGCGCGAGCCGATCTGCAAATGCGGCTTCGTCAAACCCTGGCATGGCGAGGTGATGTCCTCGGAGAACTCCCAGCATATCGCCGACTGGTACACCTTCTCCCACATCATCCACGGCTTCCTGTTCTACGGGCTGTTCTGGCTGATCAGGCGCATCACCGGCCTGCCGATCTCGCTGGGACTGGCGCTGATCCTGTCGATCCTGCTGGAAGCCTCCTGGGAGATCGCGGAGAACACCAATGCGGTGATCGAGCATTATCGCGCGACGACGATCTCGCTGGATTACTACGGCGACAGCGTCCTCAACTCGGTCTGCGATATCCTTGCGATGATCGCGGGCTTCCTCGCGGCACGCTTCCTCCCCGTTTGGGTGACGGTGGCGTCCGCGCTGGCGATGGAACTGGTGGTCGGTTGGCTCATCCGCGACAACCTGACCTTGAACGTGATCATGCTGTTGTATCCGCTCGACTGGATCAAAGCCTGGCAGGGTGGGGCCTGAGAGAGATGCAGACCAACTTCAGCCCCGCCCATCTCGCCTCGGACCCGCGGCTTCCGGCCTCGGAGAAGATCCTGCGGACCTGCGTGCATTGCGGCTTCTGCACCGCGACCTGCCCGACCTATCTGCTGCTCGGCGACGAGCTCGATTCTCCGCGCGGGCGCATTTACCTGATCAAGGACATGCTCGAGAACGGCAAGCCGGCGACCGAAGAGGTCGTGAAGCATGTCGACCGCTGCCTCTCCTGCCTCTCCTGCATGTCGACCTGTCCCTCCGGCGTGCATTACATGCACCTCGTTGACCATGCCCGCGCCCATATCGAGGAGACCTATGAGCGCTCCTGGCACGACAAGCTGCTGCGGCGCGTGCTCGGCGCGATTCTGCCCTATCCGGGCCGTTTCCGTGTCGCGATGCTCGGCGCGATGCTGGCGAAGCCTCTGGGGCCCGCGCTCGGCGCCCTGCCGCTGGTCGGCGCGCGGCTGAAGGCAATGCTGGCGCTGGCGCCCTCCAAATTGCCCTCGCGCTCGCCGATGGAGGGGCCGCAGGCATTCGCCCCCGCCGCCGCGCCTGCGGGCAAGCGCGTCGCCATCCTCTCCGGTTGCGCTCAGCCGGTGCTCGACCCGGCCATCAACGAGGCGACGATCCGGCTGCTGACGCGCCATGGCGTCGAGGTCGTGCTGCCGAAGGGGGAGGGCTGCTGCGGCGCGCTCGTCCACCATATGGGCCGCGAGCACGACGCCCACGCCTTTGCCCGCGCCAATATCGACGCCTGGACGGCCGAGATCGAGGGCAAGGGGCTGGACGCCATCCTCATCACCACCTCGGGCTGCGGCACGACGATCAAGGATTACGGCTTCATGTTCCGCAACGAGCCGGCCTACGCCGCCAAGGCGGAGCGGGTATCGGCGCTGGCGAAGGACGTCACGGAATTCGTCGCGACGCTCGATCTCGTGCCGGTGCGGGATGTCGCCATGCCGATCGCCTATCACTCGGCCTGCTCGATGCAGCACGGCCAGCAGTTGAAGGACGGGCCCAAGCGCCTGCTCTCGGGCGTCGGCTTCGCGGTGAAGGAGGCGCCGGAGGGGCACATCTGCTGCGGCTCGGCCGGCGTCTACAACATCCTCCAGCCGGAGATCGCCGGGCAATTGCGCGAGCGCAAGGTCGGCAACATCCAGAAGACGAAGCCGATGCTGGTCGCCACCGGCAATATCGGCTGCATGACCCAGATCGCCAAGGGCTTCGCCGACCGCGGCGCCACCACTCCGGTGGTCCACACCGCCGAACTGCTCGACTGGGCGACGGGCGGACCCTTGCCGGAGAAGCTGGCCCAGGCGGGAATCGTGGATCGCCCTCTTCGGGTGAGTTCTCTGGTCGCGGCTGAGTGACGAGCCACGCCGTCATGCTCGCCCTCGTGGCGAGCATCCACGTCTTGGACACAGGCCTCGACAAACGAAGACGTGGATGGTCGGGACAAGCCCGACCATGACGGGGAGGGGTTCGCAAGCCGCAAACCCTTGCCCCATCCGCCCGCGCAAGCTACCGAACGGCCCAATCCCGCCGTCGAACACACGAAACGAACGCCCATGTCCGTGGACAAGCCCGCCCCCGCCAAGCTGAAGGCCCGCCAGCCGCGCGGCTTCGTCGATCGTGGCCCGGCCGATGTCGCCGCCACCGAGCGCATGCTGGCGGTGATCCGCGAGAGCTTCTCGCGCTACGGCTTCGATCCCGTCGAGACCCCCTTCGTCGAATACACCGATGCGCTCGGCAAGTTCCTGCCCGACCAGGACCGCCCAAACGAGGGCGTCTTCTCCTTCCAGGACGATGACGAGCAGTGGCTCTCGCTGCGCTATGATCTGACCGCGCCGCTCGCCCGCTATGTCGCCGAGAATTACGACGCGCTGCCGAAGCCCTATCGCAGCTACCGCGCCGGCTATGTCTTCCGCAACGAGAAGCCCGGCCCGGGCCGCTTCCGCCAGTTCATGCAGTTCGACGCCGACATCGTCGGCGCAGGCTCGGTCGCGGCCGATGCCGAGATCTGCATGCTCGCTGCCGACACGATGGAGGCGCTCGGCATCAAGCGCGGCGACTATGTCATCAAGGTCAACAACCGCAAGGTGCTCGACGGCGTGATGGAGGCGATCGGGCTCGGCGGCGAGGAGAATGCCGGCCGTCGGCTGACGGTGCTGCGGGCGATCGACAAGCTCGACAAGTTCGGGCCGGAGGGCGTGCGTCTGCTGCTCGGGGAGGGCCGCAAGGACGAGAGCGGTGATTTCACCAAGGGCGCCGGCTTGAGCGAAACACAAAGCGGCGTCGTTCTCGGGCTGATGAATGCCGACTTTGGCACCTATGACGGCCGAACGGCTTTTCTCGACACGTTGACGGACATCGACGACTGCGCCGCCAGTACAACGGCTTGGGAGTCGATCGCTGCCGAAAAGCCTGTTCTGTACGAGGGTGTGAATACGCTCGATGAGCTGTCGAAGCTGTTGTTGGCCTCTGGTTATGGCCCCGACCGCATTCGCATCGACCCCTCCGTCGTGCGCGGCCTCGAATACTACACCGGCCCGGTCTACGAGGTGGAGTTGACCTTCCCGGTCACCAACGACGACGGCCAGGTCGTGCGCTTCGGCTCGGTGGCGGGTGGCGGGCGCTATGACGGGCTGGTCGGCCGCTTCCGGCCCGAGCCCGTGCCGGCAACCGGCTTTTCGATCGGCGTCTCGCGGCTCTACACCGCGCTGAAGGCGGTGAAGTCGCCCATCGTCGATCAGAAGAACGAACTGCCGCTCGTCGTCGTCACCGCCATGGACAACAAGTCGCCGGAGTTCATGCCGGGCTATCAGGCTTTCGTCTCGACGCTGCGCCAGGCGAAGGACGACAACGGCAAGCCGCTCTGCCGCGCCGATCTCTATCTGGGCTCATCCGGATTCAACGCCCAGATGAAATATGCCGACCGCCGCGGCGCGGTCTGCGCCATCATTCAAGGGTCGTCCGAACGCGAGGCCGGCACGGTCGTGATCAAGGACCTGATCCTCGGCGCCGAACTCGCCGCCGCCTCCCGCGACGTGAAGGACTCCGCCGAGCACAAGGCGAAGCAGGCGGAGGCTCAGTTCTCCGTGCCGGTCGAGGGGCTGGTCGAGGGTGTGAAGACGGTGCTCGCGCGGCATTCGTAAGGCGCGGGGAACCCCTCTCCTGTAAGGAGAGGGGCAGGGGAGAGGTGTCGGCCCCTGGACCAGCGAGGCGCCCATCTGTCAGGCAGGCAGCGGTGAGGTCTCCGCCCAAACGTCAAACGGCCGACCCCTCACCCTGCCCTCTCCCTACGGGAGAGGGTTCCCCGC
>NZ_LSKN01000075.1:0-218 GCF_001557075.1 Methylobacterium sp. CCH7-A2 | reverse complement strand
ATGGCGGGCACGAAGACCTCCGGCGCGGGAGGCTTGTATCCGAGCGAGCCACGCGGGCGGACGGTGTTGAAGTGCCGCCGCCAGCTTTCCACGACGATCTTCGCCTCCGCGAGGGTGTAGAAGATCTCGCCGTCGAGGAGTTCGTCGCGCAACCGGGCATTGAACGACTCGATGAAGCCGTTCTCCCAGGGACTGCCGGGCGCGATGTAGGCGGTCTT
>NZ_LSKN01000074.1:0-3917 GCF_001557075.1 Methylobacterium sp. CCH7-A2 | reverse complement strand
GTCTCTCCCCGGCCCCCTTCGGCCGCTGCTCCGTGCGCGGGCCCATTTCGTCCAGCGTCGGCTTGCGCGGGCGGGCGCCGGGCTTGGCGACCGGCTTGCCCTCGCCGCCGCCCCAGTTGTGCGGGCCCATATCCTCGTCGGTCGGCTTGCGGGCGCGGGTGGGCGGCAGATTGGCGCTGGCGCCATAGCTGCGCTCGCCCTTGTACTTGCCGGCCGAGGCCTCGACATCGCCCTGGCGGGCGAGCGGGTCGTCGGAGATGGCGAGCTCGGTCGCCTGCAGCCGCTTGATCTCGTCGCGCAGCCGGGCGGCGGTCTCGAATTCGAGATCGGCGGCGGCCTCGCGCATGCGCTTTTCGAGATCGGCCAGCGCCGCCTTGAAATTGTGCCCGGCCGCCGGCGTGCCGAGCCCGGCATCGACGGTGACGTGGTCGCGCTCATAGACGCTGCCGAGAATGTCGCCGATGGCGCGCTTGATCGTCTGCGGCGTGATGCCGTGCTCGGCATTATAGGCGAGCTGCTTCTCGCGGCGGCGGTTCGTCTCGGCCAGCGCCCGCTCCATCGAGCCGGTGACCTGGTCGGCATAGAGGATGACCTTGCCGTCGACATTGCGGGCGGCGCGGCCGATCGTCTGGATCAGCGAGGTCTCGGAGCGCAGGAAGCCCTCCTTGTCGGCGTCGAGAATGGCAACGAAGCCGCATTCGGGGATGTCGAGGCCCTCGCGCAGCAGGTTGATGCCGACGAGGACATCGAAGGCCCCGAGCCGCAGATCGCGCAGGATCTCGATGCGCTCGATCGTGTCGATGTCGGAATGCATGTAGCGCACGCGCACGCCGTTCTCGTGCAGATATTCGGTCAGATCCTCGGCCATGCGCTTGGTCAGCACGGTGACGAGCGTGCGGTAGCCCTTCTCGGTCACCTCCTTGATCTCGTCGAGCAGATCCGCGACCTGGTGCTTGGCGGGGCGGATCTCGACCGGCGGGTCGATCAGCCCCGTGGGGCGGATGACCTGCTCGGTGAAGACGCCCCCGGTCTGCTCCATCTCCCAGGAGCCCGGCGTCGCCGAGACATGGATCGATTGCGGGCGCATCGCGTCCCATTCCTCGAAGCGTAGCGGCCGGTTGTCCATGCAGGAGGGCAGGCGGAAGCCGTATTCGGCCAGCGTCGCCTTGCGGCGGAAGTCGCCGCGATACATGCCGCCGATTTGCGGCACGGTGACATGGCTTTCATCGGTGAAGACCAGCGCATTGTCGGGCAGGTATTCGAACAAAGTCGGCGGCGGCTCGCCCGGCTTGCGGCCGGTGAGATAGCGCGAATAGTTCTCGATGCCGTTGCAGGAGCCGGTGGCCTCGATCATCTCGATGTCGAAGGTGGTGCGCTGGTCGAGCCGCTGCGCCTCGAGGAAGCGGCCCATGCGGTTCAGCTCGTCGAGCCGGGCCTTCAGCTCCTCCTTGATGCTCTTCACGGCCTGGGTCAGCGTCGGCCGCGGCGTGGTGTAGTGCGAATTGCCGTAGACCTTCACGAATTCGAGGTCGGCCGTCTTCTGGCCCGTCAGCGGGTCGAACTCGCTGATGCTCTCGACCTCGTCGCCGAACAGGCCGATGCGCCAGGCGCGGTCCTCATAGTGGGCCGGGAACAGCTCGATCACGTCGCCCCGCACGCGGAAGCTGCCGCGGGTGAAGTCGTGCTGCGTGCGCTTGTATTGCAGCGCCACGAGATCGGCGATGAGCTGGCGCTGCTCGACACGCTCGCCCAGCTTGATGCCAAAGGTCATCGCCGTATAGGTCTCGACCGAGCCGATACCGTAGATGCAGGACACCGAGGCGACGATGATGACGTCGTCGCGCTCCAGCAGCGAGCGCGTCGCCGAATGGCGCATCCGGTCGATCTGCTCGTTGATCGAGGATTCCTTCTCGATATAGGTGTCCGAGCGCGGCACATAGGCCTCGGGCTGGTAGTAGTCGTAATAGGAGACGAAATACTCGACCGCGTTGTCGGGGAAGAAGCTCTTGAACTCGCCATAGAGCTGCGCGGCCAGCGTCTTGTTCGGCGCCAGGATCAGCGCCGGGCGCTGGGTGCGCTCGATCACCTGCGCCATGGTGAAGGTCTTGCCCGAGCCGGTGACGCCGAGCAGCACCTGGTCGCGCTCCTGCCGGGACACGCCCTCGACCAGCTCCGCGATCGCGGCCGGCTGGTCGCCGGCGGGCTCATATTCCGAGTTCATCCGGAAGCGGATGCCGCCTTCCGACTTGTCCGGCCGCGGCGGGCGATGCGGCACCCAGGCCTTGCCCGGCTCGATGAAGGGATTGCCGCTCTCCAGCAGCGTCTGCAGCGACTGCGCCGTCGCCGCCGCCGCGCCCTCCGCCCCGATGAAGGCGCCATCGGCCTTCTTCGAGAGCTTGCGCTTCGGCCGCTCCTCGCCGCCCGGCCGCTCCAGGGAATAATCCGGCTTCGGCTCGTAGCCGGCCTGCGGCCGGTCCGAGAAGCCGCCGGCGCCGCCGGGCACCGCGGTGCCGCGGTTGATCGCCGGGTTGAGCAGATCGGCGAGATAGCCCTCGAGCGGCTTCAGCTCCGGCTTGCTCGCCTTGGAATTGGGCGTGCGCGCGCTGGAGGGCTTTTTGGCGGGCTTGGTCTTGGCGGGGCTCTCGGACATAGCTGCAATATGGGACCGGTCGCGTCCGCGCGCGAGGGGGCGCGACGCATGGCGACGCGCACTGGTGACAGGAGCTGGCAGGAGAGGCGCTGGTAGCCCTACCCCTTCTTGGTCAGCTCGGCCTTTTTCTTGTCGGCCCAATCGCGTCCGGCATCGCCGCCCCAGAGCTGCCAGGCGATGAAGCCCGCCGAGGGGTCCGCGGCATTGTCGAAATCCTTGCCATTCTTGTCGACCGCATGCCGGGCGAAATAGCTCGCCATGCGCTTCACGACATCGGCCGAGAGCGGCTCCCGCTTCATGAGCTGGTGCGCCCGGGCGACACCGACGCGGGTGCCCCCGCGCTTGTGCTCCTTCCGCAGCTTCAGCCCCTGCTCGGCCGCCTTCGCGGCGGCGGCCGGCGGCGTCAGATCGATCTCCACCATCAGCGCGCCTCCAGCTCGCTCTGGGACTTCAGCGCCTTCGCGCCATCGGCCTGCCGCACCAGATAGGCCGGCTTCTCCTCCGAGGCGTTGCGGCGGATGCGCTTGCCCTTGATCGTGCGGCTGACCGGCTTGGTGAACACGCTTTCGACCTCCCCCTCGGCCGTGCCATTGCCCCAGTGCCAGCGGACAGCGCTGCCCTTCCTCAGTTTACTTGTCATGCGATCTCTCCATGATCGGCCGGCGATGACGGGAGCAACGCGGACCCCCGCGACCGGGTTCATCGGGAAGGAACACGCCATGCACCGCCGCCTGATCGCGCTGCTGACGGGAGCCGCGGCCCTGCTCGCCGCGGCCGGCGCCCAGGCCGTCGGGCCGGACTGGACCTGGCTCGACGAGGACCCGGAGTACCGCCAGGCGCGGCGCTGGATCGAGGAAAAGAACTTCCCGCCCGCGATCGAGAAGCTGGAGGCGCTGCTGAAGCGCTCGCCGCACTCGCCCGTCCTGCTGAACTGGCTCGCCTACTCGCACCGCAAATTGAAGAACTACCCGCTCTCGAAGCAGTATTACGACGCCGCGCTGATGCGCGACCCGACCTTCCTGCCCGCGCTCGAATACCAGGGCGAATGGTTCATCGAGACCGGCGACATGGCCTCGGCCAAGGCCAATCTCGCCAAGCTCGCCAGCCTCTGCGGCCGCTGCCATGAATGGCAGGATCTCGACGAGGCCATCCGGAAGGCCGAGGGGCGGTAGGGGGCGTCATTCTCGGGCGAAGCGAAGCGCAGACCAGAAAGCGCGGGGAACCCCTCTCCTGTAAGGAGAGGGGCAGGGGTGAGGTGTCGGCCCCT
>NZ_LSKN01000073.1:0-9164 GCF_001557075.1 Methylobacterium sp. CCH7-A2 | reverse complement strand
ACCAACCTGAAGACGACCTTCACGAACGTCGGCGCCGAACTCGGCAAGGCCAAGTGATCCCAAGCGGATCGCATCCGCTCAGTGCGAGACGGAAGGCGCTTCAGACAGGATCTGGAGCGCCTTCGCGCATCAACCGCCCGCGCCCGGCCCATCTCTGTTCTCCCGGCGCCACCGGCGATCTAACCTCATTCCGCGGATCTCGGCCATGACACCCGCTCTCTTCATGATGATCGTCGTCTTCCCGGCCGCGATGGCCTATGCCGCAGCGAGCGATCTGGTCTCGATGACGATCTCGAACCGCCTCTGCCTCGTGCTCGTGGCGGCCTTTGTCGTCT
Source organism: Methylobacterium sp. CCH7-A2 (assembly GCF_001557075.1). Classification (NCBI taxonomy): domain Bacteria; kingdom Pseudomonadati; phylum Pseudomonadota; class Alphaproteobacteria; order Hyphomicrobiales; family Methylobacteriaceae; genus Methylobacterium; species Methylobacterium sp. CCH7-A2. The sequence goes on along the minus strand of NZ_LSKN01000073.1, from coordinate 8,829 downwards.
GCACCGCGACGCTCGGCCTCGCCTGGAGCCAGATCGGCTGGCATCTGGCGGCGGGCGCGGTCGTCCTGCTCGTCTGCTTCGGCATGTTCGCGGCAGGCTGGATCGGCGGCGGCGACGCCAAGCTGGCGGCCGTCACCGCCCTCTGGTTTGGCTTCGAGCAGCTGATGCCCTACCTCGCCATCGCCGGCCTCGCCGGAGGCGTCCTGACGCTCGCCCTCGTGCAGCTGCGCGCCAATCCGCTGCCGGCGCCCGTCGTTCGCTGGTCCTGGGTGAGGCGCCTCCATTCGCCCAAGGAGGGGGTTCCCTACGGCATCGCCCTCGCCTTTGCCGCGCTGCTGGTGCTGCCCGAGACCTCGCTCTGGCGGGCCTCGATCGGGCTCTGAGCGGCCGCGCCGCCCGGCTACCCTTGGCCGCACCCCAAAAAAGATACGTCCGATTAACCATAAGTTGACGATTCCAGCCGCACGATCCTCGCCGAGCGCCAACTGGGTTTGGCCGAGGGTCAGTCGCTATGAGTCCCGCCCGTATTGTCATTCTTCTGGTCGCATTGGTCGCCGGCATCGGCGCCGCCATGCTGATCGGCAATCCATCGCCGGCGCCGGCGCCGGTCGCCCGGATTGAGCCGGCGCCCACGGTGCCCGTGCTCGTCGCCGCGGCGGACATCCCCGTCGGCAACGTCGTCGCAACCGCCGATCTGCGCTGGCTCGACTGGCCGCTCGCGAGCGTTCCGGCCGGCGTCATCCGGAAAGACGAAGCCCCGCAGGCCGAACAGGAGCTGACGGGCCAGGTCGCACGCTACGGCATGCTCGCCGCCGAACCGATCCGCCGCGAGAAGTTGATCAAGACCGACGGCACCGGCTTCCTCTCGGCCATCCTGCCCTCCGGCATGCGAGCGGTGGCCATCTCCACCGACAGCCGCGGCGCCAACACGGCCGGCGGCTTCATTCTCCCAAATGATCGGGTCGACGTCGTCGTGACGGTAAAGGGCCCGTCGGTGGAGGGCGAAGGCGACGCCTTCCTCAGCGAGACGATCCTGCGCAACCTGCGGGTTCTCGCCATCGGCCAGAACGTCCAGGAGCGAAACGGCGAGAAGGTCGTCGTCGGCGAGACCGCGACGCTCGAAGTCGAGCCGGGCCAGGCCGAGACGCTGTTCCGCGCCCAGAAGATGGGTACGCTGTCGCTCTCGCTGCGCAGCCTGAAGGATGCCGGGCAGGTGGTCGCTGGCCCGACCGCCGAGGGCGCCATGACCATCGTCAAATACGGCGTTACCATGAGGAGTGCGAACCAGTGATCCGGGACCGTCTCCTCCTCCCCGCCGTCCTGACCCTGGTGCTTGCCGGGCCGGTCCTGGCTCAGAACACCGGCCAGGCGCCCGTCCTGAACGTCGGCACCAGCGAACACGCCATCTCGCGCAAGATCGACCTCTCGATCGGTCGTTCGCTGATCCTCGACCTGCCGCGCGATGCCAAGGAGGTCTTTGTCGCCAACCCGAAGGTCGCCAACGCGGTCGTCCGGTCGGCCCGCAAGCTCTTCATCATCGGCATCGCCGATGGCCAGACCTCGATCTTCGTCATCGACGGCGAGGGCCGGCAGATCACCTCCCTCGAAATCGAGGTCGGTCGCGATCTCAACGTGCTGCGCCAGACCCTGCGCAGCGCGATGCCGAGGGCCCAGATCGAGGTGAAGCCGGCAGGCAACTCGATCCTGCTCGTCGGCAATGTCGCCAACGCTTCGGAAGCCACGCAGGCCGTCGACATCGCCAACGCCTTCGTCGGGACCACGTCAGGCCTCTTCTCCTCGTCCAAGGGCGCCGTCATCAACTCCCTGACGATCCGCGGCCGCGACCAGGTCATGGTCAAGGTCGTCGTCTCCGAGGTCTCGCGCAAGGCGATCAAGCAGCTCGGCATCAACTCGACCGGTGAGTGGAAGCTCGGCAACTTCTCGATCACGCCGACGCTCGACAATCCTCTGCCGCTGCAGCCGCAGGCGCTCGCCGCGACTGCGGTCACCGCAGGCATCGGCAATTCGACGAACTTCACCCTGCGCGCGCTCGAGCGCGCCGGCCTCTCGCGCGTCCTCGCCGAGCCGACCGTCACCGCCATTTCGGGCGAGAGCGCGAAGTTCACCGCCGGCGGCGAGGTTCCGGTCCCTAGCGGTTACTCCTGCGACGGCACCGGCCTCTGTACGCTCGGCATACAGTACCGACCGATTGGCGTCGCTCTCAACTTCACGCCGATCGTCCTATCGGACAACAAGATCAGCATGCGCATCGCTACCGAGGTGACGGAGCTCGACTTCGAGAACCAGCTCCGCCTGAGCGATACGCGCAACAGCAGCCAGCAGGTCGTCAACGCGCCGGCGTTCCGCGTCCGCAAATCCGACACGACAGTTGAACTGCCATCTGGCGGTACGCTGGCGACGGCCGGCCTGATCCAGCGTGTCTCCCGATCCTCGCTAAACGGCTTTCCGGGCCTGATGAACCTGCCCGTGATCGGCGTGCTGTTCCGCTCGCGCGACTACCAGCGTGAAGAAACCGAGCTAATGATCACGGCGACACCCTATATCGCCAAGCCGATGGAGCCGAACCAGGTGCAGCGCCCCGACGACGGCTTCGTCGATGCGCATGACGCCCAAGCCGTGCTGCTCGGACGACTGAACAAGATCTACGGCACGAATGGCGGGCCCGCTCCGCAGGCCTACAAGGGCCGCGTCGGCTTCATCGCCGACTGAGGCCGAGGCGTGATGGCGAAGCCCGCAGATGCAAGGGATGGCGAGACCATGATGGCTCGATCACAGCAGAACACCTCGCTCCGGCCTCTGGGCCTCGGCGTCGCCCTGGCAGCGGCGCTGCTGGCCGGCGCCTGTGCCGGCAAGCGCGATCTCGCCGAAACCGGGGTGCCCGTGGATGTGCGCGAGCGTCACCCGATCGTGCTGCGCGACGCGCCACGCTCGCTCGATGTCTTCGTCGGACGAGCAGGCGGCGGGCTCGACGATCGACAGGCGGAGGATGTCGCCGAATTCGCCCGCGAATACCGCCGCTCCGGCAAGGGCGGGTTGGTCGCTCAGGTGCCGACGGGCACGCGTCGCGAGCTGGCGGCCCATGACACGCTCAACGGCATCCGCTCGGCGCTGGCCCGTGGTGGCGTCCCCGGCAATGCGCTGTCGGTCACCACTTATCCGGTGGCGGACGCCCATCTCGCCTCTCCCATCCGCCTGACATTCGCTTCGCTCCAGGCCAGGCTCCCGCATGATTGCGGCCAGTGGCCGGCCGATACGGGCGTGTCCAGCTTCAAGAACGACATGTCGAACGGGCCCTACTGGAACTTCGGCTGTTCCAGCCAGGCGACGCTCGCGGCTCAGGTCGCCGATCCGGTCGATCTCATGCGCTCGCGCAGCGAAGGAAGGCCCGACATCGCCAAGCGAATGGGCGCCATCGCCAAGATCCGCGAAGGCAAGGACCCGTCGACCCAGTACCGGCAGGAAACGCCCCAGATCAACTCCACCGTCGGAGGACGCTGATGAGCGCCGGGCAGGATCAGGACCCACCTGTGACCGGTGCGGCCGACGAGGTGATCGCGCCGCTTCCGCGCGTCACCATCCAGGCCTTCTGCGAGACGCCGGGCGTGGCTGCGACCATGCAGGCCGCCATCGCCGACCGCCGCATGGAGAAGGCGCATGCGCGCATTCAGATGGGCGGGCCCGCCGCCGCGGTCGAAGCCTTCCGCGCCGCCCCGACGCCCAACATCATCGTGCTGGAGACGGTCTCCGATTCCGCCACGCTGGTCGCGCATCTCGATGCGCTGTCGGAGAGCTGCGACGCCGGGACGAAGGTGGTCGTCATCGGCCATGTCAACGACGTCCAGCTCTACCGCGACCTGATCCGCCGCGGCGTCAGCGAATATCTCATTGCGCCCCTGGGCACGCTCGATGTGCTGAAGACGCTGTCGGAGCTCTATGTCGCGCCAGGCGCCCGCAATCTCGGCCGCATCATCGCCGTGATGGGCGCCAAGGGCGGCGTCGGCGCTTCGACGGTCTCGCACAATGTCGCCTGGGCGATCGCCCGCAATCTCGACGCCTCGACCGTCATCGTCGATCTCGACATCGCCTTCGGGACCGCTGGGCTGGACTTCAACCAGGACCCGCCGCAGGGCATCGCGGAAGCGGTCTTCTCGCCCGAGCGCCTCGACGCCAACATGCTCGATCGTCTGCTCTCCCGCTGCAGCGACAATCTCGCTCTGCTGGCCGCGCCGGCGGTGCTCGACCGCACGCTCGACCTGCCGGAGGATGCCTTCGAGCAGCTCTTCGATCTGCTGCGGGCGACGGTTCCCTGCGTCGTGCTCGATGTGCCCCATCTCTGGAGCTCCTGGGCGCGACGGGCGCTGATTCACTCCGACGAGATCGTGGTCGTGGCGGCGCCGGAGCTCGCCTCGCTGCGCAACGCCAAGAACCTGGTCGATTTGGCCAAGGCCAATCGGCCGAACGATTCCGGTCCCAAGCTGGTGCTCAACCAGGTCGGCGTACCCAAGCGTCCCGAGATCGATGCGTCCGAGTTCTCCAAGGCGCTCGGCCTCGATATCCTCGCCACCATCCCCTTCGATGCCCAGCTCTTCGGCACCGCGGCCAATAACGGCCAGATGATCGCCGAAGTTCAGGCGGGCAGCAAGATCGCCGAGGCTTTCGTTCAGATCGCGAGCGGTCTGACCGGCCGCGGTGAGGCCAAGCGCAGCAAGCGAAGCCTATTCGAGCCGATCGTGGCGAAGCTCCGGCGCAAGGCCTGAGCGATGCGGCTTCGGCGGATGACGGCGCTGACCTGCGGACAAGAGGGTTGAGATGTTCGGAAAGCGATCCCCGGGGGGAGCGACCGCGCCGGCCCTGGCGCTGAAGGCGCCAACGGCGGCCGCCCCTGCCTTGCGTCCGGCGGAGCCGGCTGCGCCGCCGGTCGATACACGCCGGGCGGTTCCGCCGCCTGCGCTGGAGCAGCAGCGCTCCGATGAATACTATCAGATGAAGAGCATGATCTTTGGTGCTCTCATCGAGGCCATCGATCTGTCACAGCTCGCCAAGCTGGATGGGGAATCCGCGCGCGAGGAAATTCGCGACATCATCAACGAGATCATCTCGCTGAAGAACGTCGTGCTCTCCATTGCCGAACAGGAAGAGCTGCTCGAGGACATCTGCAACGACGTTCTCGGTTACGGGCCGCTCGAGCCGCTCCTGGCCCGCGACGACATCGCCGACATCATGGTCAATGGCGCGACCCGGACCTTCATCGAAACCGGCGGCAAGATCACGCTCACCAACATCCGCTTCCGCGACAACGCGCAGCTGATGAACATCTGCCAGCGCATCGTCAGCCAGGTCGGTCGCCGCGTCGACGAAAGCTCGCCGATCTGCGACGCGCGCCTCGCCGACGGCTCGCGCGTCAACGTCATCGCGCCGCCGCTGGCGATCGACGGCCCGGCGCTGACCATCCGCAAGTTCAAGAAGGACAAGCTGACGCTCGATCAGCTCGTCAAGTTCGGCGCCATCTCGCCGCCGGGTGCGGAGATCCTCAAGATCATCGGCCGAGTCCGCTGCAACATCGTCATCTCGGGCGGCACGGGCTCGGGCAAGACGACCTTGCTCAACTGCCTGACCAACTACATCGACGAGGACGAGCGCGTCATCACCTGCGAGGACGCCGCCGAGCTCCAGCTCCAGCAGCCCCATGTCGTGCGGCTCGAGACGCGCCCGCCCAATCTCGAGGGTACCGGCGCGGTCACCATGCGCGACCTCGTCAAGAACTGCCTGCGCATGCGTCCCGAGCGGATCATCGTGGGCGAGGTCCGCGGACCGGAGGCCTTCGACCTCCTGCAGGCGATGAACACCGGCCATGACGGTTCGATGGGGACGCTCCACGCCAACACCCCGCGCGAATGCCTCAGCCGTATCGAATCGATGATCACGATGGGCGGCTTTTCGCTGCCCTCGAAGACGCTGCGCGAGATGATCTGCTCCTCGATCGACGTGATCATCCAGGCCCAGCGCCTGCGCGACGGTTCGCGCCGCATCACCCACATCACCGAGGTGATGGGGATGGAGGGTGACGTCATCATCACCCAGGATCTCGTGAACTACGACGTCCTCGGCGAGGACGCCAACGGCAAGCTCATCGGGCGCCACCGCGCGACGGGCATCGGTCGGCCCCGCTTCTGGGATCGGGCTCGCTATTACGGCGAGGAGCAGCGTCTCGCGGCCGCGATCGACGCGCTCGAGCAGGGCGAAGCCAATGCCGCCTGACGCCGCATCCGCCCCGGAGAGACGGCCATGGATCTGAGCGTTCTCGCCGTCGTGGCGCTCGCGACGATTGCCGCCGGCGGCGTCACCTATGCGCTGTTCTATCCGATGCTCAGCGGCGAGGCACGGGCTGAAAAGCGCCGCAAGGAATTTGCCGCGCCCGTCGCCGCGCGCGCCTTCGATCGCGAAGCGCAGGCGCGGGCGAAGCGCGGCCAGATCGCGCAGAGTCTCAAGGAGATCGAGAACCGGGAGAACGCCCGTAACAAGCTGACGCTCGAACAGAAGATCCAGCAAGCCGGTTTGAGCTGGAGCCCAAAGAAGTATTACGTCGTCAGCCTCTTCATGGCGGTCGGCACGGGCTTCGTGCTTTTCCTCCTCAGCGGCAACAGCCTGCTCGGCCTGGCGGGGCTGTTCATCGGCGGGTTCGGGATCCCCCCCTGGTTCCTGAGTCGCTGCCGAGACCGCCGGCTGAAGAAGTTCGGCATCGAGTTCCCCAACGCCATCGACGTCATCACCCGCGGCATTAAGGCGGGCCTTCCGCTCAACGACTGCCTGCGGATCATTGCTACCGAGGCGGCCGAGCCGGTCCGGACCGAATTCCGCCTGATCATCGAAAGCCAGGCGCTGGGCCTACCGCTGACAGAGGCGGTCAGCAAGCTCTACGAGCGCATGCCCTGCGCCGAATCGAACTTTTTCGGCATTGTGCTGGCGATCCAGCAGAAGACCGGCGGCAACCTGTCCGAGACCCTCGGCAACCTATCGAAAGTCATCCGCGAGCGTCGCAAGATGCGCGACAAAATCCAGGCGGTGTCGATGGAGGCCAAGGCCTCCGCGGCGATCATCGCCTGTCTGCCGCCTTCCGTCGCCGGCCTGGTCTACCTGACCACCCCCCGCTACATCGAGCTGCTATGGCTCACCCAGGCGGGAAAATTCGCGCTTGTCGGCTGCGCGATCTGGATGCTGATCGGCATCTTGGTCATGCGCAAGATGATCAACTTCGATATCTAAGGAACGACCGATGATTTCCCTGATCGCGGACAAGGTCGTCGACAGCCAGTTCCTGCTGGCGCTGTTCGCCGCCATTGCCGCCGCCGCGACAGTGCTGACGATCGCGATCCCCCTGACGGAGGGATCGAACCTCCAGAAACGGATGAAGAACGTCGCGACCGAGCGGGAGAAGATCCGGGCCCGCGAGCGCGAGCGCCTCAACCGCCAAGCCGACCGGGTCTCGCTGCGGCAGGAGCCGAAGGCGTTCATGCGGCACATTGTCCAGCAGTTCAAGCTGGGCGATTGGCTGGGCACGGAGACCGCCAAGAACCAGCTCGCCATGGCAGGCTATCGCGGCCAGCAGGCCGAAGTCGCCTTCCTGTTCTTCCGCCTGGTGATGCCGATCGGCCTGTTCCTGTTCACGCTGCTCTATGTGTTCGTGATCAACGACTTCGGCCAGCCGGTGATGCTGCGAATCGGCATGGCGGTCGGCGGCGCCTATCTCGGCATCAAGGCGCCCGAGCTGTTCCTCTCCAACCAGATCGGCAAGCGTCAGGCCTCGATGAAGGCGGCCTTCCCCGATGCGCTTGACCTGCTGCTGATCTGCGTCGAATCGGGCATGTCGATCGAGCACGCCTTCCGCAAGGTCTCGACCGAGATCGGCGGCCAGTCGGTTCCGCTGGCCGAGGAGTTCGCGCTCTGCACGGCGGAGCTGTCCTATCTCTCCGAGCGCCGGCAGGCCTATGAGAACCTCTCGACGCGCACGGGGCTCGAGGGGGTCAAGTCCGTTTGTACCGCGCTGATTCAGGCGGAGCGCTACGGCACGCCGCTGGGGACGGCGCTGCGCACGATCGCCCAGGAAAGCCGCGACCAGCGCATGGTGGCGGCCGAGAAGAAGGCGGCTGCGCTGCCGCCCAAGCTCACCGTGCCGATGATCCTGTTTTTCCTGCCCGTGCTCTTCGTCGTCATCATGATGCCGGCGGCGATCCAGACGATGAAGCTGCAGTAGCGGATTTGAGTGAGGCACGAGGTTCTGCCCCCGGCAGGGCTTTTCAACCCTGTCGGACCCGAGTCCTGGCGGATCGCGACCCAAAACCGGAAAAAACAAGAGCGGGCTTGGCGCCGGTGCGACCGGGCGCCTGAAAGGGCGTGTCGTCAGCCTTGCGGTGGGGGCGTCGGAGCGCCGGCCTGGGCAGGAGCCGGCTTCGCCTTCGGCCTCGCCCCGCCGGTCTTGAGCATTTCCCAGCTGTTCGGCTGGCTCACGCTGCGTTTGAGATAGGCGATGGTCGCTGCCGCTTCCGCGGGGCTCTGGTCCTGCTTCGCCAGCGTCTCGGCCTCCGCGAAGCGGCCCTGCAGGCCGAGCACGAGCACGAGGTTCTGGCGCACCCGCGGGTCGCCACGGCCATTCGAGACCGCCTCGCGCAGGACGCGTTCGGCCTCCGGCAACTGCCGCGAAAGCGCCAGCGACAGGCCGAGATTGGACAACACCGTCGGTTCGCCGGGGGCAATCTTCGGGTCTGACTCAATCTCGCTGCAGATAAGCGGTGATCTGGCGCTGTTTTCCAG
>NZ_LSKN01000072.1:0-257 GCF_001557075.1 Methylobacterium sp. CCH7-A2 | reverse complement strand
TCATCGGCGCCGGAATGGCTGGGCTTGCCGCCGCACGCCGGCTGAGCGACGCCGGCAGATTGGTGACCGTATTCGACAAGAGCCGCGGCCTCGGCGGGCGCATGGCGACGCGTCGAGCCGGCGGCTTCCGGTTCGATCATGGGGCACAATACTTTACCGCGCGCGGTCCGCGATTTGTTGCCCTCGTCGAGAGCCTGATGGTGGGCGGGCTGGTCGCCCGTTGGGGCGAGGATCATGTCGGCGTGCCCGGCATGAGC
>NZ_LSKN01000071.1:0-258 GCF_001557075.1 Methylobacterium sp. CCH7-A2 | reverse complement strand
GCGTCGACAAGCGCCCCTATGGCACGCCGTCGCCCTTCGAGAAGCACATCGTCCGCCGCGACGTCTTCTGGCTGACGGCCTCGCCGGATTCTTCGGTCAATTTCACGCCGCTGCATGAGCTCGACGGCATCATCACGCCCTCGGGCCTGTGCTTCGAGCGTCATCATGGCGGCATCGCCGAGATCAACCCGGCCAATCACCGGCTCATGATCCATGGCCTGGTCGACAAGCCGCTGGTCTTCACGATGGAAGACATCC
>NZ_LSKN01000070.1:0-1909 GCF_001557075.1 Methylobacterium sp. CCH7-A2 | reverse complement strand
TCTTGAGCCGCTTGACCCAGCAGGCGATGTCAGCTGTGCCCATACGTTGAGCCTCACAGCTCTCCCGCTGGGCGTCGGACCGGGCTGGGCAGTTCGACATTACGCAAAGCTCCTTACGACACGCCGAAAGCGCGTGCCGTCATGTAGTTCGGAGCCTGGCGATCAACCGATCTTCAACTCGCTTCACGGCTCCGTGTTGGCCGTGTCCCGCGGTTCCGGGATGCTGTCGGGCAGACCCATCTCCGGGGCCGCTGGAAAGCAGCAACAACTATCTAGACAAGGCGCCCGGCGCGCGCCGCCGTGTGCAGCCTTCTCGGGACAGCGTGCAGGGATGCCTGCTTCTGGGTAGAAGACCAGTGTCAGCAAGTGGCGCGCTGTGGCAGGGAGCCGGCGATACTGGCGCTCAGAGCAACTAAGTGAAGCACCGTCGATGAATTTCTCACTCCCGCGCAAGCTCTGCCAAAAGATCGTCTCCTGTTGATGGGAGAACTCGACTATTGCCGTCGCAAGCGCAAACGGGCTTCGTTTCATCACTGCGTCGGTCACCAATCATGCGGGACAGCGCTTGGGCCGCTTACAGGGGCGGAGCTGCTAATGCCTGCCGCCCATCTGCCCGGCGGGACGTCTGGCTCGCAAACCAGCCGATCACCACATGGATCACTAACACCGCGATCTGGGCGATTGCGAAGGGCGGCTCGCTCTGCGTTGGAGCGAGCGGCTGTAGCAACGGCATCTTCTGGAAGGCCTGAACGACGAGCACGAAAACATTGAGATAGAGCGCTGTGGTCGCCGAGACGCCGTAAGCAATCCGCGCCCAATGGTCAGTTGATCGGCGCGGAAGGGCGAGGCAGGCGATCCCAAGCGCGACCAGCGACGCCACGCCGAAGCCGAAGGCGGGCGTAATGCCGCTGAACGGAAAGAGGAAGCCGGTGATGCTGGTCCCCGCCGTCGTGGCGAGGAAGATGGCCTGCCAACCGGGCAGAAAGCGGCCAAACGCCAGCGCCGCCATCGCGACGAGACCTGTCGCAATGGCGATCAGGCTCATCGACACATGCACGAGGAGCAGCGCATCGATCGACAGCCACGGTATCATGGTGCGCCTCGCAGGTTGGCGTGGAGACTGGTGTGGACCGGCAGGTGAGCGGGCCGGCGCGCCTTTTCAGCTTCGAATAAAGGCAAGAATGTCCTGGTTCACGATGTCCGGATGGGTCGTGCAAAGCCCATGCGGCAGACCCACGTAAGTTTTCAGCGTCCCGTTGGGTAGGAGCTTCACCGCGAGCGGGGCAGAGTCGGCATAGGGTACGATCTGATCGTCATCACCATGCATCACCAGCACCGGCACCTGGATACGTTTCAGATCGTCCGTGAAATCCGTTTCGGAAAAGGCTTTGATGCAGTCGTGATGGGCCTTGATGCCGCCCATCATCCCCTGGCGCCACCAGTTCTGGATGACGCCTTGATCGACTTTGGCACCTTCGCGGTTGTAGCCGTAGAAGGGTCCGGCCGGGACATCGAGGAAGAACTGTGCGCGGTTCGCCGCGGTCGCCGCCCGAAACCCGTCGAAAACCTCGATCGGCAGACCGCCCGGATTCTTGTCCGACTTGACCATGATCGGTGGCACGGCGCCGATCAGGACCGCCTTGGATACGCGTCCCGGCTTTGCCCTGGCCACATAATGCGCGACTTCGCCGCCTCCGGTCGAATGGCCGATATGGACCGCGCCCCTGAGATCGAGAGCATCGGTCAGCGTCGCCACGTCAGCGGCATAGGTGTCCATCTCATTGCCCGACCAGGTTTGGGTCGAGCGACCATGGCCGCGCCGGTCATGCGCGATGACGCGGTATCCTTCTTTCAGGAAGAACATCATCTGGTTGTCCCAGTCATCGGCCGAGAGCGGCCAGCCGTGATG